>DBJWYX010000005.1:924-25502 GCA_052360825.1 Candidatus Wunengus sp. YC64 | reverse complement strand
AAGGTATTTGCCATTGGTCTTTTTTAGAAAAAAAAAGGACATGCCCGATGGCCTGTGGACACGGTGTGATGGCTGTAAGGGCATGGTGTATAAAAAAATCGTTGAAGAAAGGTTGTACGTTTGCCCCGAATGCAACCATCACTTTCGAGTATTCAGCAGAGACCGATTAAAACTCTTGCTCGATGAAAATAGTTTCGAGGAGATGTGGGACAACATGGTGCCATGCGATCCTTTAAATTTTAAGGATCGGATAACCTATCCTGAAAGGGTAGCGGCAGAACAGCAAAAGACAGGTTTAAAAGAAGCCGCAATCGTTGGCAAGGGAAAGATTAATGGCAAAGAGGTGATGATCGGAATCACAGACTCGTCTTTCATCATGGGAAGCATGGGCTCTGTGGTTGGAGAAAAGATTGCCAGGGTCGCAGAGAAAGCCCGCGAACTGCGGTTGCCTTTAATCATTATTTCTGGTTCAGGCGGCGGCGCCCGCATGCAGGAAGGTGTCTTTTCCCTGATGCAAATGGCAAAGACAAGCGCAGCCATAGCACGGTTTCAGGAAGCAGGCGGTTTATATATATCGATACTCACTGACCCATCTCTGGGTGGAGTCATGGCAAGTTTTGCTTCTCTGGCTGATATTATGATGGCTGAGCCAAAAGCATTGATAGGCTTTGCCGGTCCCAGGGTTATTCAGGAAACAATAAGACGCTCCCTCCCAAAGGGTTTCCAGACAGCTGAATTCTTGTTAGAGCATGGTTTTCTGGATATGATTGTCCATCGGCAGGATATGAAGAAGGAATTGTCAAGATTAATTGATTATTTGCAACAATCGAAAAATATAAATTGTGAAGTGCGAGTATAATTTTGCATTTTGAATTTTCATTTACTGTCTGAATTTTTCAGTTAGGTCGTCATAATAAATTCTAAGTACTTTTAGGCAACTTAAGGAAATCCAAACTTCAGGTTCCCCTGTAGCTCAATGGTAGAGTAGCCGGCTGTTAACCGGTTGGTTGTAGGTTCGAATCCTACCGGGGGAGCCAATTTATATGAGAAAGCCCTTCGGCAATGATGTCGAAGGGCTTTCTGTATTTAGGGCAAAGACTTACGTCATTTAGCGTGTAGTTCGAAGCTATAAATTTTAAGATTTTTGCCTTGTCTTCATAATTTGCTCTAACATATTGAGAATAAAGCATTTTTGAAAGTTCGAAGGTTTTGTGTCCCAATTCATAAAAATCACGGCCTATTACCTGTAAGCCATCCATTTGTGATTCAATTTCGGTGAGTTGATTTTTATATTCCACTTCTTTGGCTTTGAAAATTTCTTCATTAATTTCACCATCAAATTTAGAATCGTATAATTTGCTCAATCGTTTTTTTATTTTACCGTATTGATCATTAAGTGCGTTATATCGGTTCTCTTGCAGTTCGAAATTATTCTGCTTATGTTCTTTTAAGCCTTCAATTAACCATTCGGCTATTTCATTATCTAGCGTGATATTCTTTATCGGCTTTTCAAACATTTCTGCCAATATTTCTTCTCTAATATACCCAACTCCAGTATGTCTACCTTTAGAAAAAGTACAGTGGTAATATTTATACTCTTTTCCTTTTTTTCGTTTTTCTTCACCGAGAACTTTACAGCCACATATTCCGCAAATTATCATATTATTAAAGTGAAAATTTTTCCTGTTTGAATATGGGTGGAAATTACCTGTTAAAACATTTTGTACTTTTTCAAACAGATCTTTTGTTGTTAGTGGAGTATGACCTCCTTGATACATTTTATCTTTCCATTTAAAAACTCCATAGTAAAAAGGATTTTTTAGTAAATGGTGAAGAGTGCTTTCCCCGATCCGATTACTGGTCTTACCCCTTAATCCATCATTAAAAAGTTTATTAGCAAGCATGCTGAGTGAGTAAGAACCGGTAGCCATAAGAGAAAATGCGTCTTTAATGTAAAAAGCCGTTTTTAAGTCTTCTTCGATTAAACCGGTCACTGGATTATTTTTGTATCCCAAGGGGGCATTTGAAGGGTATAATCCCTGCTCTGCTTTCTCAAGCATACCCATTCTTGTTTTTCTTGAAATATCGTTCGACATTTTTTTCGCGACCGCAACTTCGATGTCAAACATAAATTCATCATCGGGGCTGGAGTCTTTGTTAAACATCTTATTAGTTCGAGAAAAATGAATTGTTTTATCATGATCGTAAATTAAGTTATAAATTTTAAGTTTATCAAAGTCGTTTCGTGTCATCCGATCTGTAATATCGAAAATAATATGTTTTATTTCGTTGTGCCTTTTTGCGCATTCAATCATTTGATTAAAGGCTGTCCGACCTTCATCCCATGCCGATTCAGAAACTTTCCATATTTTATCTATATTGAGATTTTTGCGAGAAGCATAAGCAAGTCCAAGTTTTTCTTGAGCATCTAAAGAGTACCCTTCCTTTTCCTGTTCTTTGCTCGAAACACGTATATACAAAAGTGCCTTTCCCATATTTCTTGTGCTCCTTTTTCCTCGGTAGGTTTTTTAAATCCTGTATCGTTTTAACGCATTTCCTATTTTTGGATATCAGATTATATTCCAGAACCCTTTTATACTTCAATAATAATCAAATTTTAGTTCCAATTATTATTACCATATAGACCCTCTTCTTTGCCATTTTTTTGTTCGAGTTCAAACAAGAACGAACACAAACCAATCATATTTTCTGCTATCTCTCGTGCATCTTCCAATGTAAGTGGATTTGGACTATATCGTTGCCAAACTTTAATCGTTCTCTCTAAATATTCTTTTGAAAAATTAACCATTCATTGTACCTGTAAACAAGACACAGATGTTCCAAAAATTAATTTCTTTCGGATTCGGTATATGGTCTACATCGGAGACATTGCCAACCCCATACCCATTTTTCGTCTCTCCCTTGACCGAGGCAATACCTTTCTCCCGGCGAACCACATCGAACGCATTTCTTTTCATTTGCTTCCTTGAATAGTTGCACCATCTCCAACCAGATCAGTTTCCATTCATTAATGGCTTTTTTGAAAGTATCAAGGTCTCTCCCTTTATCCCATAATCAGCTGAACCTGTTTTCAAGTTCGTTACTTTTTCCCAATTTCTCAGGATGATTTTTCTTGGTAAATTCAATTATTTTTTCCGGGTTGTTTTGATTGATTTCAGATACCGCAGAATTAAATATCCTAGTAAATTCATCTTCTGAATTGCTATTAAATGATTCGTTCCTTTTTCCGACATTATCCAATGCATCCTCTGGTTGCGTTTTCAATTTTCTTTGATCTTCTAAGCATCCTTCCACATGTATCCCCATAGGCTCAATAGATTCACGTTTAACCATTGGTAACGCCACAGGCTTCTCTATCTTGACTGCCTGCGAAACACGCACATTTTCATTAATTTTTTCAATAAAATCTTTTAATGCCATTTATTACCTTTCTACAAAGCATCATTGCTCAATGACACTGACAGTTTACTCTAAAACAGCATAATTACTGGTTAAAACCGTCATTCCGATTGTCAGTATGTTAATGACAGTTTTTATAATATGTCATATAGTAATGACGCTTAAAATGACAGCTACTTCTCATAAATAATAAGGGTTTAAGGCCAAATGTCAGTGTCAGTATGGGATGGAAACTAACCCGGTTTAAGACTATAGAGGCGTTGATTGGACCTTTCACCTGGTTTTTCGTAAATTCGATGAGCTCTCACCATCGCCTCTAAGGTTTTGTTAAAAATTAAACTGTCGTAATTTGTCCCGGCAGTTCTTTGTAGTACCCTTCTCGGACAATCCCGTTTTTTTAGTTCTTCAATAATTCGATCTTCTAACCTGACAGTTTTAGATTTTATTCGGTGTTGGGTTATGAGCTTTTCCGTGCATTTCGCAGCATAATATCCAACTTGGATAGCGCTGGTTAGCTGGTCACAAGTAATGTAAGGAACAGTCCCTTCTAAAACAGCATAAACCATTGCAAGTTTGAGTATGTAGCCATCCACCCTTTTCACCGCTTCCTTAACAAGTGGTTCCCAATCTTCTTTTACCCATTTGATGTAAAATTCATCCCAAAGTTTTGCAGATTCTGGGTCAAAATCTAGTTCCAAAGTACAATCGGGTAATGAGTCTGCTATATGGATTCTAACTTTGTTTAAGAGTTCCATATTAGGTTTACATGGTCTTGCAATAGGTTCATTTGGAACGCCCGTAAAATAGCAAATCCGGTTAGCGAAACCACCGTGTATGTCTAACTCGGTCATGTCTTTCCAAAACCATGTTGGTGTCGTACAAGCTAAAAGTGTTAAGGTGGGTTCAACAATCTTTATTGGGTTCTTCCTAAAGGGTGCTTCATATACAGAAGGACAGTCGTATATTTGAGTGAGTACTGTTTTTAGAGTCGCCCCCTCCCACTTACCTTTTTGGAGTAGCTCGGATAGTTCCGAAAGATATAGGAAATGGCTTGTTGGTGTGTCTTCTGTTTTCAGCCAATCAGTCAGCCCTTCTCCACTTCCGATGCCTTGAAGTACCTTGACATTTGGATTGTCGTGAAGAAGAAGGTTAGATTTAGTTGTGGCTGTAGTTTTCTTATCGCCCGTATTACCAAAGTAAACCAAATAAACGTTTGGATATAAATCCATTCCATATGACAACTTTACCCGCCTCCTAAAAATAGTTGCTGAAACAGCCCATAAAGTTACGAAGTGAGTAACGTCGCTTGCCCATGTTGTGCCTTCCATTGCTTCTCTGTAGTCACCAAAAACACCTCTCCATGCCGATGCTGGAAAGACTAATGATTCTTCTGCTTCGTATTCTTCATTCACCTCTTTCGGTAATATATCGGCTTCATTAACTGAATTAATTGGAATCCATTCAGGTGTATTTTTAATAATTTCTAATAATTTTGCTTTGTCATTGCCTGGTATCTTAGCCCAATCAATTATGTCCTCACCTTCTTTAAGCCCTGGAAGCTCAACAACTTTTAACCTTCTCCCCTTACCATATAAAACATTCGCCCTCTTTATTGCATGCTCTTTACCTGGCTTATCGTTATCTGGAAAGATAAACATCTCTTCCTTGCTTCCAAGAATCTGGATATCTTTATCTTTAATAGGTGAATTTGCCCCAGAATCAAAACACGTAGCAACAAAGCCCCATTTAGTCAAAAGGTCTGCTTTAGATTCGCCTTCCGCTATAGAACAACACTTCGACTTTGCGACCTGTGGTAGGTTATAAAGCACAGGATCGCAACCCCTGCCCAAACCCCATCGGTCGCCTTCCTGGTGTTTGAAAATGAATTCCTTTGACCGTCCATTACGTCCAGGTTCGATACGTTCCTTGATATACAATAACTTTCCTTCGTAATCAAAATATCTAAACGTTGCCACGACTTTAGGCTTTACATTCGTGTCGGCTACCTCAACCATTGCTCCTATATCCCGCAACGCTGTTGGGAAATCTACACCGTGTAATTCCCTATAAAATGTAAATATGTCACCTTTTTCCCCGCAACTAAAGCAATTAAAAAGACCTGTTTCGACATTAACAGAAAAACTTGGATTGTGGTCGTCATGAAAGGGGCACAACCCTAACGCATTTGGTTTTACATTAACCTTTAAGGATGGTATCTGGGTTTGGTAAAAACTGGCAATGTCAAGGTTTGCAAGGATTTGTTCTTTGTTCATTTCATTCCAACCTCCCATAGTGCCTTTCGGATTTTCTCAATATCGCCTTGTCTGAAAACTTTATGGCCATTATCCAGGATCATAAACTCTTCGGATTTTAGCTTCCTACATTCGAACAAATAAACCAATTTGTGGCGTGGGATATTGAGTATCTTTAAAACTTCCGAGACGCTTAAAAGTCTTTCTTCCTGCCCCATAAAAACTCCTTATAATAAATTACAAAGAAATTCACGTGCCTATAAGGGATGGGTGACTTTTGGGGTAGTATTACTACTTTTGGGGTAGTAATAATAACTATTTTGAGTTAAGTCTAAATATATTTAAGACTTAGAGTGGTTTGAAATATTTTTGAAAATTATGAAATGATCTTGTGGTTGGGAAAACTGTTGTTAATCAAAAAGCCATTGTGGGTCTTTGATAGGTTCGTATATGTAATATCCTTCACCTCTTTTGTATCTGATAAAATTGAGGTGATCATAGAGTTCAGGATGGTTTTTTTGAATTTTTTCCTTTGCTTCTTTGATAGCCTTAGAGACAGCATTACGTGCCGTTTTAAAGCTACTCTTAATTCTAATTTTACTACTATCCTTCATTAAAGCGTCTGAGAATTGTCTTTTCAGATCTTCGATCTCGCTCTGTATCTTGTTTACGTCTTCTTGTTTTCCATCTCCCTCTATTAACTCTTTCTTTTTCCCGAGATCTATTATCTTAGTAATGATGTTAATATATTTATCTATTGCCATGCCTGTTGACCCTGTTGCTATTTTTATAATTTCTCTAATTCTTTCAAGCTTTTTCGTTACTTCTTCCATACCGCTTAATTCCATTATTTCTTCTTCCTCTTCAGTTTCTACCATCGCTCCGGACCCTATAACTTCTAAATCTTCTATAAGCTCAAATATATCGCCCAAATAATTTTGGGGTTCTTTAGCAGTCCTTTTCTTCGCTTTTGAGGTAGATTCGTCATCATATTCAACCAATTTACCCTTTCCTATTAACCGTTGCCGATCCTGCTCAGATCGCTTATTTTTTCCTACAATCTGTTGTAAACTAATGACTGGAATCTGTTCCTTCGTATGGCGCATTACATAACGAATATAACGCCAGCCCAATAGATCATCCATATGAATTGTTTTCCCATCAAATCTTATTTCCCAATTATCACCGCGCATACGAAACACGTTGCGATATATATTAGACTCTACAACTGTAGGTTTTTCCACTTCTGGTTGTGCTTGCAATGCCCACCCTAATACAGTTTCTGCAATATCTATATCGTTTTCTAAAAACATACGATTGCAGTTCATATCAAGACCTGATACTTCTATACCCCTGTAATCCTTTAACACTTTGTATGCCCAGTTAATCGCAAATAATGCTGCAATTTCAGAATCACTAACATTTACAACTTCTAAACCGTAACGGTTTCTTGTTTTCAATATAATTTCTCTGCATTTTTGTGGAACTGTAGCCTTATCAACAAGAGGAGGATTAACTACAGATACGGAAAAAGGAGTTTCATGTCTTTTATTAACGCTCACAATATATCCCCATATGTTTTGCGCTATTTTAAATTTCTCGTCATTAAGAGAACACTTCCAAATATTTCTTGATTTTTCTATTACCAGAACTGCTTGTTTTGTAAATTTCTTGCATTTAAAATATTCTGGTATTTCTCCGGTTAATGGATGCCATGAGTGGTTGAACATGTTTAATGTATGGTCGTAACTTTCTATGGTATTGTCCGCAAACCCTTGATTCTGACGATAGAATACTACCCTTTCAAGGGATACCTTATTTCTTAATTTCCCTTATTTAACGATAAGGGGTCAACAACCTTGATGTCGTTGATTAAGTACCAAACCATTATCTGAAATCATTTCCTGTGATTTGTTAAAATGTAACCATATCCAAGTTAAATATTGTATATGTACTGCCCAGTCATACAACATACGAAATAGGGTATGAAAGGTCAATTGGATTTTGTTAGTGCGGGCTTTGTGTTTTGAGTCGGTCTCCAAGTTCTTTGAGCAATCTGCCCAAATAATTCATAATCCTTCGCTCATATCTGCAAATTTTTCCCAGATATCCACTTTTCAACAAACTTTGCCAGTCAATACGCTCTAACTTAGCACACGACTGGATAATTTCTCCTTCGGCAATTGCTCCACGTCTTAATCTCCAAAAGTAAAAAGCTATTTTCTCGGCCAGCATATCATCCATACTATCTTTTAGTGGTACCATGTTTTTAATACTTTCACATAGTTTTTCATATTCTTCCGCATCTTCGTGTGGAAGCATCACTAGCTGCAACGATGTCATGCCATGCTTAACCGCGTTGTATTTTGTGTTATCGAAATTCTTAGGACCTGTGCACTTTTCTCGCGCTTTTAATGAATTTTGCCGATTTGCCAATAGCCGCCTTTCCGAAATTATCATGATAATGACTCCTTAAAAAACACAAATTATGGATAACCAAATATTTGATTTACCATTAAATATAGCCGATTAACACCGCCTTGGCAAAACGAAGTCCATCATTAATTTACATTGACCGTCAAAACCAGCTTTTTTCTGTAATAATCAATATGAAGCGGTAAGTGTACTTGCCGATATTTTTTGGCAAGGAGATTAATCATGCTGCCGACGCAGTGTGCATTCTGCGAAAACTCACGCCATGTTTGTAGCACAAATAAGGACATCGCAAACTGTAATAAAAATGGGAAATATTTATAACGAAAGGAGGCGCAAATGGTGCATAAATAGTAGCTTTAAACAGTTATTTTATCGTAAACATTTTACAGAAAGGGAATGGATATGTCGAAAGATACAGATTTTGAACTTGGAACTGAAACAAACATAGTTAGCCTGTTAATAGTTGGCGCTGCGACACTCGGCGGCATGGCTATTGGATGGTTCTCCAAACACTATCTGGGCAGAAAGCAAATTCGAGATGAAATTAAAGCGGCAATAAAGACAATGACACGTGAAGAAATTAACCAGATATTTTCAGGTGCTGAAGAACCAAAAGTTACCGTAAAGCATATTAAGACAAAGGAAATTGCGCCGGTACAACCATAGGGTTTGTTAATCAATTATTACCACTACGTTTTGAAACCCTGTATACCTTACCAATAGGTATGCAGGGTTTTTTATTTCCATTAACTTTGATGGGAAAGGGGACACAGTATGGATTTGCAGGACTTAATTACTGGAAGAATCCAGCAGGTAGAAATCCCTGAATCTGTAATAAATAAGTTACTCCATGATCACGGACTGATTCTTACCGTACAGGTTTGCAACGGTTACATTGCGCTTTCCACCGACAATTTCCAGGCAGGATTTTCCTATCACTCACATGATTTCAATAAGGGTGTCATAACCGTTAACTTTTGCCTTAACACGATTAAGCCATTTTACTACTCATTTGGGTTGCAATTGATAAATAAGAAATACCCATACCTTGGGTATTGGAAAGATTGTAATGGGAACAAATTTATCACTTGCCACTTGAACAGAATACCTGGAATAGATGGATTCATTGAAAATTATAAACCATACACAAAACATATTGACATTGAATCTGTTTCTTGCGGAGAAGGCAAAATCATTGTTGGGTTACGCACAAAACCAGGAGGGACGGAAGGGAGACGAACAACATGTTTAAATTGAAATTCAAAAGATACAAGGCACAACAAGCCAATCCACCATTTTCAGAAGGGTGTCCAGACCACGAATTCATAGACCCAGATTATGCAGATGAGTACAACCCACACATGAATGAATACCATCATGACATGCCTTACCAGCAAGGGTATGAATGCCTTTTCTGCAATAGTGCCATAACAGGTTCCCATCTTGTCGTAATAACCAGGCGCAATGAATACTATCTTCATCCAAGTTGCATCTTATCAGGTTTTGCCCTGGTATTAAACGGTTTTAACCTGCTAATTAAATTGCTTTTTACCAGAAAACATCAGGAGTAATAAACATGGACAGTCATATTGATTCAAAAGTGCAGAAAAAAGCGGTAAGAACATCTCTTGGTTATTGCAGGTGCTGCGGAAAGAGTTATGAACACATTGATTCAGAGCTAATCCCCACCTGTTTTTGTAATCAATATTTAAGTCCTTGTAACGGCTGTGGGTTTTGCCGTTCCCATTGTTGTTGTAATGGCAGATACATTTAATGGAGGTAAATAATGATGAAATTTCCGAAATTGGTATTTAGAAAAAGTATTCCTGTAATTGGCACAGACAAACGAGGTATTGGTCGAGTTCCTGTCCATGTTGGGCGAGAACTGGTCAGAACGAACCATGCGGAGATAATAAACAATCATCCGTCTGTTATTGGATTGAGACACATAGGCTATAGAATAGCCTCGCCTAATCGTGTTATTTCAACAAGCCCACTGAAGAACTTAGTTACTACGGCAAGTTTGTTTGTCGCAAAAAACAGCCGTATATCGGCATTGAACTCAATTCTGTTTCAAGTCAACAATAACAGGCTAAGTATATCAGCAAGCAACCTTGAATCGTATTTTAAAGGCTCTATTGATACAGCAGGTAAATACGCACTTAGCTGCGACAAAGGCGTTGACAGCGTTTGTATTAACGCAATGCACCTGAAAAGAATTTTATCCTGTGCTGATGAAACCACAACCATACACATCAAAGGTGGCGATACACATGGTTTGCAAATCGGTTCGTTCTTTGTTGAAGGGTTTTCTCCCAAAGAATTCCCATGGGTGCAATTTAAAGAAGGCAATAAAACCATGTCATTTACTATGACAAATATTGCTGAAAAGCTCAATTTTGCTGGAAACGCTATATCTGCGAATAAGTACCGGTCTTCATTGTGCGGCATATATTTCGACATCGCACGGCAGCAATTGGCAGGCGCAGACGGCAATAGGCTGCATACAGTACCGATGAACGAGTCTGGTAAGACTCAAAGTGACAAGCATGCTGTCGAAGGGGTTATTGTGCCAGCATCAGTCCTGAGAGTTGCAAGGCTACTTACTGGCGTTGGGCGGATTATTGAAGGCCGCGATGCGGGTCAAGGTACGTATCAATACGTTAATTTTGAGTTAAACGTGCCTGGCTGCGCTGGTTGTGCGGCCACATTCCGAACGATAGACGGACAATTTCCAAAATACGAAGATGTGATTCCGAAAGAGTATGCCAGCAGGTTTACCACAAGAACACGGGATCTGCTGCCAGTTCTTAATAAAGCGCTGATAGCCAACACAGCCGATGCTGACTCAAAGCCTATCCTTGCAGAATTCAGGAATGGGCAAATAATGACAGTCACTGTGAATGTTAGAGGCAGGGTAACGTACCGTGGAGTTGTTCAAGGTCAATATAGTGGTGTGCCGTATCGTAGCGTTGTTAACGTCATTTTCCTTTTGGGTGCAATACAGGCGGTACCAGGCGATTCTATTGAGTTATTGTTACAGGCGGGAAAAGATCAAGCATGGACAATTAAGGGGGAAACGGGTTATTGCGCTGTTGTAATGCCGATTGAATTGGAATCGCAAAAACATTAACAAATTAAGAAGGGACTAATCTCATGACTGAAATTACACCTGAAGTATTTAAACACGGTATGAACGAACTCTTATTACGATGCGAAACCCCATCGGCAAATGAAGAGGATATTAACCTTGCCGTCTTTGAAGGTGCGATGCTGATGAGCGCCGTGTTGTCTCAGGTCGGTTATAAAGAAGGTGCCGGGCTTTTTATCGAGATGTGCAGGACGGCTCTGAGTCTGGTAATGCCGTTATCTCTCAAAATTAGACAGGAGAATAAACCGTGAACATGGAAGAATTTAATCATTTACAAAACCAAATTGATGGCGTGAAAAATCGAGTGTTGCACATTGAGCAGGCTAAAGAAGGATTCCAACATGAAACATGTCTCTGTGAACGTGCGGAAAGTGGCAGTTGTGAAAAATGCTTTTCAGAAAGTATTAATCAGGCAAAACACTAAAGACAATAGTTTTCTTTAAGAAAGGAAAGGGTGTATGACCACTAACTTATTAACTGCATCATATCAATGGCAAAATCGTCCGGCAGACGAACGATTTAGCACGTTAGAAGAACTAAAACAAGCTGTTTTAAACCGCAAAAATACATCATTTGAAGGTGTTGTAAATACAAAAGACTTAAAAGTAGTATCAGTAGATGATTCAATAATCCTTGACTTTGATGGGCAAGACCTTGAAATGACCCATTGGTCATTTGGACAGCTATGTAATCTTGCCGGTGCCCCTGCATCGTATCTTAGAACCCTGCCACCTGAGCTTGTAGCTGAAAATCTGAACTTTTCATTACCAAGAACACGTGAATCGGCAAAACTCTTGTTAACGACAAACGAAACTTCGACTGTTCGAGCACTTACGTCCGAAAGCTACGGGCGCATTTGGGATATTGATGTCGTCAGAACCGTTGAAGGTCTCTGTGAAAGAAACTCAAGCTGGCATAATCCACCTTCTTACAGGAGAACAGGCACAGACGGAACGGAAATGGAAAACGCTGGTTTGTACGCTTCAGATAGAGATGTGTTTATGTTTCTCGTTGATGAAGATCATCAGATTGAAGTAAGCAACGAAAGGCTTTCCAGAGGTTTTTTCATTTGGAACAGCGAAGTCGGCAAATCAAGTTTCGGGCTTACTACGTTTCTTTATCGTTATGCGTGCGCGAATCACGTCATTTGGGGCGCTGAAAATGTCAAAGAAATCCGCATCAGGCATTCGTTAAATGCCCCGGCAAGGGCTTTTTCAGAGGTTATGCCTGTATTGAATAAATACATCGAATCTTCTACAGGGTACGAAACACAAACCATCAAGAAGGCTATGGAATACAGACCTGCAAAAGACAAAGAAGGCACGATTGACTGGTTGCAGAAAAATGGTTTTACAAAGACCGTATCAGAAAAAGCTTATGAATACGCTGTTGCTGAAGAAGGCAACGGAACTAGCCTCTGGAACATCGTTCAGGGTCTGTCTGCATTGGCAAGGGACAGGAGACACGTTGACGCAAGGGTGGATTTGGAACGGCAGGTAGGAAGATTGTTAAACGTTTTGAATTGATTAAGGAGGTTTCTATGGGATATACAAGGTATGCATGGGTAGGCAATAAAATCTCAGATGACGATATGGCTCAACTGTATCGGCTTAAAATGAAGACCAGGAGACGTATCACCGAAATGGTAGCCGCTGCGGTGAAGGTGTATTTATCACAGCATGAACAGGTCTTGAACGAAAACACAAATCAGTAAAACTCAGTTGGCAGTTTGAAGTTTTTGTAAGTTACCAACTGCTCACTGCCAACTGACAACTTATTAGAAAGGAGTTGAAAAATGTTTCAAAAGGCGGAAAAATCATTAACTAAAGCACGAATATGTATTTCCGGTCCAGCCGGCTCAGGCAAAACATATTCATCGTTAATCATAGCAACAGGACTGGGTAGTAGAATTGCCTTGATTGATTCAGAGCATGGCTCCGGAGCATTGTATTCGGATAAATTTAATTATGATATTCTTCGATTAAGCCCACCCTTTGAATGCAAAAAGTATATTGAAGCGATCAAGGAAGCTGAAAGTTGTGGCTACGATGTCTTAATAATTGACTCATTAAGTCATGGCTGGGCAGGTGAAGGCGGGTTGTTGGACATGAAAGATAAGATCATACAGTCAGGCAAAGGCAATGATTGGACTGCTTGGAGATATGTAACACCGCTTCATAATCAACTTGTTGAATCAATCCTTCAGTCCAAATGTCATATAATTGCAACCGCCCGATCCAAGATGAAGTACGCACCGGAAGAGGAGAACGGAAAGATCAAGAAGGTCAGAAAGATTGGACTTGATCCCGTTCTACGAGAAGGCATGGAATACGAATTTACCATCGTATTTGACCTTTCAAATGAGCACGTAGCAACCTCTTCAAAGGACAGGACATCATTGTTTGACGGTCAGTTCTTTATACCTGGCAAAGAGACTGGTCAAAAGATTCTTTCTTGGCTTAAGCAGGGTTCAAATAATCAACATGACCCTGTGTGTACTAAACAAGAGGCAAATTCGCAGAATGATATGAAAGAATTAAGCAGATTTGCTGAAGAAGCATTCTCTGGAACAAAGAGAGTGAGATCTGTTTCCGCATTCAACAAATAAGGAAGAAAAAACATATGGGGCGGTCCATAAGTTACTATGGATCGCCTTATTTTTTAAGTTCGGGCGAATCAGGAACAATAAAAAGCAAAGACGGACGATTCGTAGGTGTTATTTTTGCATCTCTAACATGGGGTGGTTCGATTATTTTGTTGTTTCTGAGCCTATGCGAATGATAGATGTCTTTTCCGCAAATCCCTACGACTTGATTAATTTTACGAATATAATTTTATTTAACCTTCACAGGTATTTTCTCTTTTTTCTTCAACCCCTCTGGCGGTGAAAGCAAGTATTGCAACGCCCTTTCCCTGCCGGTAAAGATAAATGCAGCCTCACCGTTTTCATCGGTTGTTTCGACGACGAACTGATCCTAAGAAGCGGCTTAAACGGCTTTGTGAATACAAACTAACCGAGTGACTTAACTTATTAGATTTAGTACTTTGCTAATTTTCTTTATGATTGTCTTATGAAAGAAATTTAATATCCTATCCATCGTCTTGTTGTCGTCTTCGAACGAAACATTTCGACGAACAAAGTAGTCTGCATAGTCTAGTTTTCTAAACACTTGCGCCCTCACCATCGCGGTGATATGTTTGAAGGCATTTAGAAGATGAGGATGATAGGAAATTGCCTTTTCTGTTAGAATATTTTCGGCTTTTTGAGTGAGCGGAATCGTTCTCGGTTTTCCATTCTTAGACTCCTGGATGAGGATTGTTTTTCTGAACAGATTTACCCGACTCCATTGAAGGGAGAGCAATTCACCCATTCGCAACCCGGTGTTCAGGTCAAAAACAATTAAAAACAATTATATCTCTAAGCCATGAACTGGAATTATCCAGGAGTCTTTTTTCTTCATCCTCAGTCAGCCAGCGGTCTCTTTCATTATCTTCCTTCTCTTTTGGCACCTTTGACATGGGGTTGTTTTCTACCCATTCCCATTCTTTCATGGCCAGATTAAAAGCCTTTGACATCATGGCAAGTTCCCTGTTAATGGATGCCGGCTTCGCGCCTTGATTTTTCCTCAACACCTTATACTCATAAAGCATTTTGGGAGTTATTGCCGACAGCTTTGAATCGCCAAAATAGGGTAAAAGATGCTTTAAAGACGCTGAATAGCTGGTTTGTGTCTTGGTTGATACTGATGGGGCATGTTCCAGCATAAACTTATCCATCATCTCTTTGAGAGTTTTGCTTTCACCAAGAGACTTTTCAAAGTATCGCCCCTCTACAATCTCAGTCCTTATCTTGGCTTCTATCGTCTGCGCAAGCTTTTTATCGGTCGTTTCCAGGCTCTTTCTGATTCTTTTTCCCTTGTAACTAATGGAAGTCCACCAAATACTGCCCTGTTTATACATATTAACCTCCTTTCCCGTGGCAGTTGGTGTCTGTATGACCGCTATAGATTATAGCCTTTTTCATGCACTCCCTCAATAATTTTACTCGATATTTTCACGTATTGATCGGTGTCACGTTTTAGGGTTGCCATTATCCTGTCAATATCTTCCAAATCAAAAAGAACACGCCGACCGTATTTTATGGAAGGGATTTTCCTTTGACTTGCCCAGTCGTAGAGTGTTTTTATTGGCAAAGAGGTGTATTCAGAAACTTCCTTGATGCTTGCATATCGCTTTTTCATTCAAGCTATGCTGCCTTTTTAGAGTTTTTAGAAACGCACCGCAGTGCGTCTGTACTCTTTTGAATTTCTTGCGTTCGTTGTGTTCATTAGGTTAACTCAACAAACCCTATAAAAACTCAAATAACTCCACTAACCCAAATAACCCAGAAACGAAAGAACCTCAACTAACTTAAGTAGTAAACAATTTTCATTCCTCCCACAAAAAAAAGAAAGATAGGGAAATAAAGATACAATTGTGGAAAAGAAGGCATTTATTTGATAGAGTGTGTTAATTGATTGGTAGTAAGAGAAGAGACGGTTTTGGACGGAAGCATTCGAGAATGTACCAACAGTTTGGGCATTTAGAATTTAGCCTTATTGACAAAGCGGTTTATCCATAATTAGAGAAATAATGAGTAAAATTAAGGTGAAAACAGGAAAAATAGGTATACAATAACCATTATTTTGTTAACTATTAAGCGGCCAGTTTTTTCTTAAGCCGGTTCGATTTGATTTTGAAATAGTCGTTAGCAAGTGTTTCATTTTAAAGATATTTTTTTGTGTTTTTTACAATGCAATGGTATATTGCGCCCAAAAAGCCACATGGAAGTGCTGTCTTTCCGCGAAACTTGATTGCAAATATTTATGAGCATTACAGGTCGTCGGGGGAGGGAGAGAGATAATGTTACAAAATGATGATACCGTATTGGAGAATCGCAATAAAGAGTCTTCAATCGAACTTTCCAATACTACTCATTCGCCAGCTCAAAAAGAAACGATTAACGATCAGAAACAGACCGTGGCTGAACTAAAAAAGCATGAAGCATTCTTTTCTCAGATACCGGACATTGCCTATATTTGTGATACGAAGGGGAATATCCTATTTCTAAATCAAACATTTGAGAAACTTACAGGCCGTAAACAGGATGATTTTTTGGGAAAACCATTTGCTCCTATTTTTGACGAAATAAATCTTAAGAAGGCATTAGATGTTTACACCAGATCACTAAAAGGGGAAATTTCACAGTGTGTACTTAATTTTAAAGATACAGGGGTATTCTGTGAGTATAAAAATCTTCCATTGAAAGATATTGCAGGTACTGTTGCCGGAGTTGTTTGTATTGTCAGAGAAATTACAGAACAAAGACGACCAGATGCCATGCTTGTGGAACAAATACGTCTGACAGGGTTTGCCAGGGATATCGGCATTTCACTTACTAAAAATGAAACCCTGGGCGAGACGCTACACGGCTGTACGGAGGCAATGGTTCGTAATCTTAACGCTGCATTGGCTCGCATCTGGACGCTTAATGAACAAGGAAATACGTTAGAATTACAAGCCAGTTCCGGAATATATACACATATTGACGGTAAACACAGCCGTATTCCTATGGGCGCATTTAAGGTCGGGCTCATTGCTCAGGAACGAAAGCCGCACCTGACAAATTCAGTAGTTGGCGATCCGAAGGTACACGATCAGGAATGGGCAAAGCAGGTGGGGATGGTCGCTTTTGCTGGTTATCCTCTGATTATTGATGACCGTCTTGTCGGAGTAATGGCAATGTTTGCCCGAAAACCACTCACGAACACTACCTTGGTGGCTTTGGCATCAGTAGCGGATTCCATCGCTTTGGGCATTGAGCATAAGAAAATGGACGCTGCATTAAGAAAATATGAAAGTTTATTTTCAGAAATAAGGGACTTTGCTTATATTTGCGACAGCAAAGGAAATATTTTGTTTGTAAATAAAATGTTCGAGACATTAACAGTTCACAAACCCGGTGAGTTGGCGGGAAAACCATTTGTATCGCTTTTCGGCGAAGAGGGCCAAAAGCTTGCAACAGACGCTTACACAAGAGCGCTGAAAGGAGAGAGTTTCCGGAGTGAACTCTGTTTCAAAGATAGCGGCATCTTGTGTGAGCATAAGGGTATTCCGTTGAAAGGCGAGAAAGGCAATGTTGTTGGATTTGCCGGAATTGCGAGAAATGTTACCGAAAGCAGGCTGTTAGAGCAAAATCTGCAGGAAATCAGGAAACGGTTTGAGTTTTTGCTTTGGGTGAGTCCGGTAATGATCTATTCAGCAAATTACAGTGATTACCGTGTTACTTTTATCAGCGAGAATACAAGGTTACAACTTGGGTATGAACCCCAGCAATTTATACAGAACCTGAAGTTTTGGTCCGACCATATCCACCCTGAAGATTTGCCACATGTTCTTGATGAAATATCACGCATACCCAAAGTTGATTACATGGTTCTGGAATATCGTTTCCTGCACGGAAATGGAAGCTATCGGACGATGTATGATGAATTGAATGTGGTGCGGGATGAGAGTGGTAAACCGATGGAAATTGTCGGTTGCCGGATGGATATTACTCAGCGCAAACAGATAGAAGAGGAATATAAGAAATTGCATGAACAGCTCTGCAATATGCAGAAACTAGAATCTATTGTCACCCTTGCTTCTTGTTTGGCCCATGAAATTAATAATCCATTAACCGGCGTTATCAATTGTGCACAGATATTGCTAGATAAGAGTCCCGAAGGAGATGAAAACAGAGAAATCATCACGATAATTGTAAAGGAGGGGAAACGCATAGCAGGTATGGTTGGCAGTCTCCTTTCTATCTCCAGAGCAGGCGGTGAAAGCGAAAAAACGACCCAAATAGATATAAAAGATTTATTATCCAATACGTTAGCACTCATTACCTCACAGTTACAAAGGGAGGGTATAAAAATAAAATTAAATATTCCCAATCAACTGCCGAAAATCGTTGCTCGTCCACTGCAAACCGAACTGGTTTTTTTGAATATTATAAATAATGCAATATACGCCCTGAATCAGAAATATCCTCGAACACATGACGATAAAATTCTTGAAATTGCCTGCGATGAAACCACCATGGATAATCTACCTTGCGTGAAAGTTAGATTTTGCGACCATGGCATCGGCATGAAGGAAGATATTATTAATGAAGTGCTTAAACCCATTTCCAAGACCAAACCTAAAGGAAAGGGCTCAGGATTGGGTTTGAGTATATGTAATAATATCATCCGTGAATATAAAGGCAAGCTTGAGATTTCCAGCCTCTGGGGAGAATATACAACAGTAACTGTTATCCTGCCTGTGCATACGTTAAAAGAATTTAGTGATTAGTTTCACCTAACTAAACAATGCAATACTTTTTGTGGTACAACCGGCAAAAATTCAGGAGAGTCAGAGATGAGTGTGCCGAGTAAAGCGTATTAGTTCTTGCTGGTGAAAGTCCAGTCTGGGTAAAGGCTAACCACCAGCCCAACACCTAATCCCCTATGCAATCGGGTAACTGGTTGTATAGAGCGGGAAGCGGGAGGTAACGAGCCGCAACGCAAGTGAAGGGATTGAGCCCCGAAATAACCATCGTGTCGGCAGCCGATACTGTTCATTAAGGAGCAGGCAGCATTCTTATAATCGTTAAGGTGAGATGATAAGAGTCCGACGGGGTCTAAGACCGCAGCGAGATACCACAGGGAAAAGATACGAACTCGGGAGAGCCAGAGAGAAAGTCCTTGTTAGTGCAATTTACACACAAGCCATAAAAGGTAAGGTGTAATTGGCTTTCTGGCAGTCGGACTAACCCATAGTAGCGATGAAATAGAGTAATGTCTATGGAGCGAAGGGGTTAGCGGTAATGCGGGAGGTGATAAGGGAACATACTCTGCACAGCAGAGGCGGGAAAAGTATGGAAACGAGATTATTACCCAGAACTACTAAACCGATGGAGGGAAATCCAAAAGACAAGTGGACATCACTGATACACCACCTGAATGAGGATTTCCTGAAGGTATGCTTTCAGAGACTGAAAAGAGACGCAGCCTCTGGAGTGGATGGAGTAACGGTTCGGGAGTATGAAACAAACCTTGAAGACAACATCAGGGAATTAGTGGCAAGGATGAAGGCATGGAAATATTATCCCCAATCAGTGAGGCGGGTATACATACCCAAAGCAGATGGCAGTGAAAGGCCGTTAGGCATACCGTCTGTGGAAGATAAAGTAGTGCAGATGGGGATAAAACAAATCCTTGAACAAGTCTTTGAAGGAGAGTTTCTGGATGTATCTTACGGATTTCGTCCTAACAGAAGTTGTCATGACGCATTGGAGGCATTAGATAAGTGCATAATGACAAAACCAGTCAACTATGTAGTGGATGTGGACATTGAGAAATTCTTTGACACAGTAGACCACCAGTGGCTGATAGAAGCAGTCCAGCAGAGGATAGCAGACAGGAACTTCCTGAGGTTGATAGTAAGATTTCTCAAAGCAGGAGTGATGGAGGAAGGCAAATACATGGAGACTGACAAAGGCACACCGCAGGGTGGAATAATCAGTCCTGTATTAGCCAACATCTATCTGCACTACATATTGGACAAATGGTTTGAGGAGAAGGTCAAGCCCCAGCTAAAAGGATACGCTCAGATGATAAGGTATGCAGATGACTTTGTCGTATGCTTTCAGAGCGGAAAAGAGGCAGAAGAATTCAGCAAAGCCTTAAAAGAGAGACTTGGAAGATACGGATTAAAGACATCGGAAAGCAAATCCAAGATAATAGAATTTGGGCGATATGCGTGGCAGAGGGCGAAAGAGCAGGGGAAGGGGTTAGGGGCATTTGACTTTCTTGGATTTACCCATTACTGCGATAAGAGCAGGAAAGGCAAATTCAAATTAGGACGAAAGACAAGCAGGAAGAAGTTTATCCAGAAGGTAAAGGCAATGAATGTATGGCTAAAGAGCGTGAGGAATCTGATACCAATAAAACAATGGTGGAAGGTATTAAAGATGAAGTTGACAGGACACTACCGATACTATGGGATAAGCGGGAATATGCAAACAATGAGGCTGTTTTATAGAGAGGCGTCTAAACTTGCATACAAGTGGATAAACAGGCGTAGTCAGAAGAAAAGTTATAACTATGCCGAATATTGTCTGTTCAGAGAATACAATCCATTGCCAGAGCCAAAGATATATCACCTGACTTATACGCTATCAAGGTTTACAGGGAGCATTACCGAAGAGCCGTGTGTGGGAAAACTGCAAGCACGGTTCTGTGAGGGGCGTTAAGATGCTTTCTATGGTTAAATGTTGTGACACTCTCCATACCGAAAGGGGAGAGAAACTGGGAATACAAAGCATACCTAAAGGAGGTATTTGAAAATGTCTACTCGACAAAAAAAGATTCTTGTGGTTGACGATGAAGAATCTATTATATTTATATTTAAACGTTTCCTTTTAGATAACGGGTATGAAGTAGAAACCTCTGGCAATTACGAAGAAGCACTAACCAAGCTTGGCGCATATAATTTCGATTTGATATATGCAGATATTATGCTGGGTGGCAGGTCTGGTATTGACTTATTGAAGGAAATCAGAAGGAGAGATTTGAATGTATCCGTTGTGATTATTACGGGGTGTCCCGGCGTTGAAACTGCCGCCGAGGTTGTTAGATTAGGAGCCTTTGACTACATTCCGAAACCGATATTAAAAGATGCATTGTTGCGGGTAACCACGGCGGCGCTGCGGCAGAAGGAGCTGGTGGATGAGAAGGAGAGATACCGGATGAACCTTGAGGCAATTTTCAATAGCGTAAAGGACGCGATTATTACGGTAGACAAAAATATGTCGGTAATGGAAATTAACGAAGCGGCAGGTGATATCTGCAACCTCAATCGGGACATCATTGGGATGCCGGTAAATTCCTTTCCGGGATATTGTGGAAGGAAGTGTCTTGTCGCCCTTGAAGAAACAATGAGCAAGAGACAGCCGGTGGAATTATATCATATCGAATGTAAGCACCGGTTACGCCCGGAGCAGGTTGTGTCTGTTACCGCATACCCGCTTTTATCACGCGAGGGTGTATTTACCGGCTCGGTTCTGGTGATATATGATGAGACGCCAGTAGTTGGATTTGAGCCCGGCGTAAGGGAACGCGAGGGGTTTTGCAATATTATAGGCAAGAGCAGAAAGATGCAGGAGATTTACACCCTGATAAACAATCTTGCAAAAGTTAACACTACCGTTTTGATTACCGGGGAGAGCGGTACGGGCAAGGAGTTGGTGGTGGATGCATTGCATTATACGGGGGAACGCAGGGAGAGACCACTGGTCAAAGTGAATTGCTCCGCCATACCGGAGACGCTGATTGAGAGCGAACTTTTCGGGCACGTCAAAGGCGCCTTTACGGGTGCGGAGCGTGACAGGATAGGGAGGTTTCAGATGGCAGACGGGGGGACGATATTGTTGGACGAGATTGGGGATATAACGCTGGATATGCAACTGCGGTTGCTGAGGGTGCTGCAGGAGAGGGAAATTGATCGGATGGGAGATTCGGCGACTATCAAGGTGGATGTCAGGGTTGTTGCGGCCACAAATCAGGATCTCAGGAGAAAAATCAAACAGGGCAAATTCAGGGAAGACCTCTATTACCGGCTTAATGTGGTTAATATACATCTGCCGCCTTTGAGAGAGAGGAAAGAAGATATATTGTTATTGGTACCTCATTTTTTAGATGAATACAACAAAGAATTCAATAAAAAGATATTCGGTGTGTCCTCCGATGTTCAGAGGATATTTATGGATCATTCGTGGCCAGGAAATGTCAGAGAGTTAAAGCATGTAATCGAGTACGCATTTGTCCATTGCCGGAAGGACATTATTACCGTTGAAGATCTTCCGCATGTATTGAGAGTACTTACTGAAACCCAACCTTTGTGCGACAGCGGTAGTGGCGCTGTCGGTCCGCAGGCAATACTTCAGGCGCTTAAAAAGGCGTCGTGGAACAGGGCTAAGGCTGCTCGCTTGCTGGGGATGAGCCGAAGTACTTTCTACAGAAAAATCGAAGAATATAAAATTAATTTAGAAGATGTCTGTCTCGACGGAGACACAACCAAAGAAAAGATGAGGTCAGATGACGTATGACAGGTGGCGAGCGCTGATATATTCGTCACTCATCACAATTTTTAAAACCTGCTAAAAAAAGTTTCTACCCACGAATCAATAAAAACATATTCACCTGACCTCAACGGCTATCATCTCTGAAGCATCCTGAAATGGGTCATTTATTTGGTTTTTATAAAATATTTGGTATTTATGAAGGAAGGGTTAGATTTGTGTAAGCATAGTATTTTCAAAAGTGTAGCACGGGACATATTGTCTTATGTAACGCAAGTGTTTCGCGAGACACCTTTATTCAAAACATCCCATCCCATACTAAAGCGCAGAATTTTTTCTATTTCTGCAATAATAAATATCATTTCTCATTGTAAAACAACAGCTTAAATTAGGCAACCACACAAGTAAAAAACGGCTATCCTCTCACAAACACCTCTAACTGGCACAAACCTTGTGTCAGTATTGTCATTCAATCAAAATACACTTAAGAGAACTGAGTAAGACATCTCGATAAAGGTAAAACCCGAGTGATCGGGTGGCGCAAAGTTTAAGGGTCTTTACATAATACCTGGAAGTACAAAGACAGCCTTACTGCCGAAGATGTGGAGAAAACATATCTTTGCAGTAAGGCGTTTTTGTTTTTATCGGGAGACGGGACAGTGAGAAACAGAAACAAACCGGTACAGGTAAAAGACCTCAGTGATATCACCGTCATTTACGGTGGCGCCGATCATAGCCTTGCCGTGAAGTCAGACGGCACGGCGTGGGCATGGGGAAGAAATCAGGAAGGCCAGTTGGGGAATGGAACCAACACAGATAGCGCAATTCCTGTGCAGGTAAAATTTTCTCAGGACGACGTTTCTGACGCTGGCATACACAATTGAAAATCTTTATCACAGAAACATTTGGTCAAATTTATGAATATTACTCCTGTAATTAACCGTCCCTTTTCTTCTTCAAATGAAGTTCTTCTTGATGCAGGTATGAAAGAAAAGATTCTTGTCGTTGACGATGAAGATTGTATAAGGTTTGCCTACAAAGATATTCTTCAGGCTAAGGGGTATGAAGTAGCGACGGCGGGGGAATACAACGAGGCTTTGGCGATCCTTGAAGCTTCAGACTTTGATTTGATATATACAGACATACTTTTGGGCGGCAAAACCGGTATTGATATTTTGAGTGAGGTCAAAAGGAGAAATCTGGGTATTCCGGTCGTAATTATGACAGGGTGTCCCAGTACTGAGACTGCTTCCGAGTCAGTCAGATTGGGCGCCTTCGATTATATTTCCAAGCCGATAGAAATGAATGCCTTATTGCGCATTACAAAAAGGGCTTTGCAGCAGAAGTCATTGGCAGATGCGAAGGAAAAATACCGTCTAAATCTTGAGGCGATTTTCAACAGCGTAAGGGATGCAATTACTACGGTGGATAAAAATATGTCCATATTAGAAATGAATGAAGCGGCAAGTGATCTCTGTAACATATCCCGAGAGGGTATGGGAAAAACGATATATTCTCTTCCAGGATATTGTAGCAGAGAATGTCTTGCAGCCCTCAAAGAGGCGATGAGCAAGAAACAGCCGGTGGAATTATACCATATTGAATGTAAGCACAGGCTTAGGCCCAAACAGGTTGTGTCTGTTACCGCATACCCGCTTTTATGTAGGGGGAGCGGACTCTCAGGGGCAATTTTAGTGGTAAGCGATGAGACACCTTCGGCTGATTTTGAGCTGGATGCAATGGAACGCCTGGAATTCCATAATATTGTGGGTAAAAGCAAGCAGATGCAGAGGATTTATACCCTGATAGAAAATCTTGCCAAAGTGCAAACTACCGTTTTGATTACCGGAGAGAGCGGAACGGGCAAGGAGCTGGTTGCAAAGGCATTGCATTATGCGGGAAATTGTAGCAATAGGCCGCTAATCAAAGTAAATTGTTCTGCTCTATCAGAGACCTTGCTTGAGAGTGAACTGTTTGGGCATGTCAAAGGCGCCTTTACGGGTGCGGTGAGTGACAGGGTAGGAAGGTTTCAGATGGCAGACGGGGGGACGATATTTTTGGACGAGATTGGGGATATAACGCCGAAAATGCAACTGCAGTTATTGAGGGTATTACAGGAAAAGGAGATTGAGCGGGTGGGAGATTCGACTCCGATTCGGGTGAATGTCAGAAT
>DBJWYX010000005.1:0-835 GCA_052360825.1 Candidatus Wunengus sp. YC64 | reverse complement strand
TGTCAGAATCGTGGCGGCCACGAATCAGGATCTCGTGAGGAAAGTCAAACGAGGTGAATTCAGACAAGACCTTTATTACCGTTTTAAAGTAGTTGAATTAAATCTGCCGCCTTTGAGGAAAAGAAAAGAAGATATACCCTTGTTAACAAATCACTTCTTAAATGAATTCAACAAAAAATTCTCCAAAGAGATAGTTGGCATCTCCACGGATGTTCAGGAAATATTTGTGAATTATCCATGGTCTGGCAATGTCAGGGAACTTAAACATGCAATCGAGCATGCATTTATCCATTGCCAACAAAAGGTTATAACCGTTGACCATCTCCCGGATAATTTGAAGGAATTTACCAATATTCAAACCTTTCCGCTCAAGTATATGAAAGCAGATGAACGGGAGGCAATCTTACACGCACTTAAAAAGACCGCATGGCGCAGGACCAAGGCTGCCCGCTTGCTGGGGATGAGCCGAAGCACTTTCTACAGAAAAATCGAAGAATATAAAATTAATTTACAAGATATGCAAATTTAAGTAAGTAGTTGACATATTATGTTTACAATCCATTTTTTCGTTTCAGATGACAATTTAGCTCTTTAAAAAAGGTAGCGCCGATCCCTTGTGGCTGGCTTGTGCGGGAGACTTCGTCGTGAGCTCAGTCGAACGATTTTCAGCCCCTATGATGAAACGTTTTATCCAGAAAAAAGTCGCCGAATGCCTAATTCAATGTATAGGATTTCAATCTTTTTTTGTTGTGTAATAAATAACACACCCCTAGCCCCTATGGTAGGTCAGGCGTCCGCGCCTGACATTATGATGACAAGCGGGGACGCTTGTCCT
>DBJWYX010000004.1:0-25541 GCA_052360825.1 Candidatus Wunengus sp. YC64 | reverse complement strand
TTAATCCCAACTCGTATGTTCTAATGGTTTCAGGGTCTAAGTCTTCATTTCCCTGGATGGCAGGCTGATTGGTGGAAAACATTTCCATAAAACTGGGCGCCCGAAATGCCTCCCCGTACAGGAGTTTTAGCGACGCATCCTTCATAAATGACCATGTCAAGCCAGAACGTGGACTGGTAGCGCCGCCAAAATCGCTATAATGGTCGTGCCTTGCCCCTAAGGTAAGGTTTATGGTGTCGGTAATATCCCACGTATCCTGCAGATAAACAGACCACATCCTTCGTGTTACTTCTTTTAAGTAAGGATACGTGTCTGAAAAGTCCTGGATAGAATCCAGTGGATCGTATGTCGCTGGATTAAAGTTGCTTAAAAATCGGACGTTCGTTTGATTTATCAGGCGATATTCCAAACCCAGGGTAATTACATTTCCATCAAACAGTTCGTAGTCAAACGGAATTTCTGTGCCGACGATCTTTTGAATCACCTTGCCGTTACCAATGAACCCATCGGGATAGGTATTAAGCTTATCATAGTTTCCATCTCCATCTGTATCCAAAGGTAACGTTACGCCCTCTGAGAATGATTCGATATAGGTGTTATGATCAAACTGATCGTAATAGACCCTGGGCTTAAAAGTAAGTCTTTCCTCAAAGGTTTTCTGATACCCTGCCTCGCCGAATACGTAGTTGCTTTCTACATCAGATTCATCGTTTAAGGCATACTGGGGGCCTATAAAAGGCCCCCGGTTTCTATTACTATACCATCCTTCAAAATAAACATCTTTGTAAACCGCCCTCAGGTTTAGGTCGTATTCCTGCCGCCAATCGTCCACCCTCCCAGGTGCCTGCGAGGCCTGAGAAAAACCAAAAGAAGAAAGGGAGTTGTCAATCCTTGTTTGATTATCACTCTCAACGATGCCGTCAAAACCTTCCGACTGCCTGTAATGTACCATTCCTGAGACGTTGACCTTCCCCAGCTTCTTCCCAAATACGATGTTTTCGTCATACGTGTCAAAGCTTCCATAACCACTGCTCACTTTTACACCATCAATGTCTTTTGTATCTTTGGTAATAATATTGATAACCGCTGTAAATGCATTTTCACCGTACATAGCAGAACCAGGCCCGCGGATGATTTCTATCCTCTTTATACTTTCTACCGGGAAATCGTCAAAATTGCCAAAGGCTCCGCCTCTTAGAGGATTATTTATAAAATGTCCGTTAAGCATTACCCTTACCTTATTTGCACTCTCAAGACCCCGCACGGCAGGGACTACATCCCCAAAATCCGCCTTCTTCAAAATTTCAAATCCGGGTACCGTCCTCAAAATCTCAGCAAAAGTGCGGTAGCCCAGGTTCTTAATCTCCTCATCGGTAATTACCGTAACGATGCTTGGCGCCTTGCTGATCTGCGTTTCACGCCGTGTCGCTATGGTTACTTCCTCGCCAAACCCGAACCAGATGGCCTCGGTTGAAACCTCATCAGCCACCGCCGTATCCATGTTCAGATCCCTCTTACTATCAGTATCAAAAGATGTGTCTTCAAGGCGAGTCGTTGTCGCGTCCTCTGCAAAGGTGTGAGACAAATTGAGAGAAAGAAAGGTTTGCAAAACACCTATGGACAGGGAAAACAGAAGTCGCCTATTTGTTGTCCATTTGGTCATAGTGGATAACCACTCACTTTCCGGTGCATGTTTTAGCTTGTATTGCTAATTGTGTTTTAAGGACGAATCTACGTAAGACGGAGCAAAATCAGTACCTCGAATACTTGTTAATAATTATTTTTAAAATATATTATATCCCTTTGGGAAAAAATAGGAACAAAAAATTTCGTTTTTAAACAAGCAAATTTTTAGCGTGAAATTGCATGGTAATGTGGAAAAGCTTCTATGGCACAGTTACCATAATTTATAAAATAAATTCTCTATAAGTCTCAGGCAAGTTATTTTCTTCCCAAATCAAAACTGTCCGATTATAAATTAACCTTGCATTTTTATTACTGTTTGGATAATTTAAAGCACAGTAGTTCTAAACAGTTAATTCCTCCCCCTTGATGGGGAGAGGTCAGGTGGGGGTGAAGGAAAAATGCCGCCACCCTCCCCTCGCCCCTTCCATCAAGGGAGGGGCTATTTGTAATTTAATAACTGAATTGTTTCCTCTTCACTATGACTTTTATTATTGAAAACCTCAAGGAAGCCGACGTTCTGGCGGTTGTAAACCTCTATCATTTCATTATTGATGAATTACACGCTAAGAGCCTGGAGGTGGAACGGTTGCACTTCAAGGATATTTACCCCGTAGAAGAAGTTAAAAAGCGTCTGGATAACAAAGATTGTGTATATCTTATTGGTAAGGAAGACGGCAAGGCAGTGGGTTTTGTATTTGCGTGGGTTTCTGAGGGCGTGGGAAATTTACACTGGATGGGTTTAGCGCCCGGGTACAGAAAAAAGGGATATGGAGATAAACTCCTGGAAGAGACAATGAAGGTCTTCCTGGGAAAGGGATGCCATGAGGCTAAGTTGTTTACTTATCCTTCCGAAAAAGTTGCATATCACCTCTTTCAAAAGCATGGATTTAAAGAGGTGGCCTTCATCGACCGCAGATTTTTTGGGATGGGGGTTATTCTCATGGTACGGAAAATTACCCCAATCCCGGAGGAACACCGCGCTAAAAAGATTGTGCTGGCCGGCGAGGCGGGCCAGGGCATTAAACTTATGGCGCATGTATTGGCTGATATCCTCGCCAAATTGGGAAAAGAGGTGGCCTTGAATCTTGTTTACGATGCAACCGTACGCGGAGGCAACATTCGGGCGGAGATCGTATATTCTGATGAGCCGATTGAAGTGCCCTTTTTTGAAGAAGCCGATATCGGGCTTCAATTATCAAAGACACCTGACCCAACGGTTCGTGCCAAACATGTGCTTATCGAGGCGTCCGCCTGTGATGTGGAATGCAAAAAGTGCGAACTCCGCTGCCCCGTAAGCGACCGCATCCCTTTCGAAAAACTCGCTACAGAACAGTTTAACAGTCCTATATTTGTCAACATGATTGCACTGGGCAGGTTGTTGAGCAAGATCGGTATTAATATCGAAACGGTAAACTTTGCCTCGGAATTTCCCTCGCAATTTCTTGACGAGAATATAAAGGCGATACGCTATGGCTACACGTACCAGGATTAGTGCGTCTGAAATAACGGAGAAGGTCTCACATCTCTGCATGGATGCCAATTTCAATCTCAACGAAGACGTTCTCGATGCCCTGAGAGACTCTTATGAGGCGGAAGGTTCTCCGGTTGCCAAGGAGGTATTTGCAGAGTTATTAGAGAATGCAAAGATCGCTCATGAATGCCAGATGCCTCTATGCCAGGATACGGGGGTTGCAGTCGTTTTTGTCGAGATAGGGGAGGACATAGAGATCGTTGGCGGTCGTCTTTATGATGCTATCCATGAAGGTATTCGGGAGGGATATAAAAAGGGTTTCTTGAGAAAGTCCATGGTGAAAGACCCGCTTAACCGGATCAACACGGGCGATAACACACCGGCCATTATCCATACGGAATTTACCCCGGATAATTACTTAAAAATTACCTTTATGGCTAAGGGTGGCGGATGTGAAAACATGAGCCGGCTTGCGATGCTGACCCCGGCTGACGGCAGAGAAGGTGTTATTAATTTCGTGGTGGAAACCGTAAAGATAGCGAAGGCAAATCCATGTCCACCCATTATTGTTGGTGTTGGAATAGGCGGAACATTTGATTATGCAACCCTTTTGGCCAAGAAGTCTCTTTTGAGACCTCTGGGAACTAAACACGTTGATCCTGACACTGCAAATTTAGAAAACGAGATGCTGGAAAGGATCAACAATTCAGGCATTGGCGCTCAGGGGCTGGGTGGCTGGATTACGGCTATGGCCGTCCATGTGGAACGCCATCCTTGCCACATTGCTAGTCTGCCTGTAGCCGTTAATATTGAGTGTCATGCGCACAGGGTTAAAACGGTTGTATTGGGAAATTTCCAATAACTTTTCACCGCAAAGACGCAAAGAGCGCAAAGGAAGACACGAAATGATAAAAGATGAAGATACATTTTCAAAGGAAATTATTGGCGCGGCAATCGAGGTACATCGTAATCTGGGACCTGGATTGCTAGAATCAGCTTACGAAGAGTGTCTTTGTCGAGAACTGGCTATTTGTAATCTTACATTTGAACGGCAAAAACCTCTTGTAATATTTTATAAAGGAGTAAAATTGGACTGTGGATATCGACTGGATATCGTGGTTGGTGGATTAGTGATTCTGGAATTGAAGGCAGTTGAACGAATTGAGCCAATTCATGAAGCACAACTCTTGACGTATTTAAAATTGTCGGGTTTAAAATTGGGGATATTGATTAATTTCAATGTTCCATTTTTAAAAGATGGGATAAAGAGGATTGTCAATGGTCTTTAAAACTTTGCGCTCTTTGCGTCTTTGCGGTGAAATATTGCCATCCATTTTATGTCAAATGTAATACATTTAAAAACGCCATTAACAGACGATGATGTTGTAAATCTCAGGATTGGAGATAGGCTCAGTATCAGTGGAATTATTTACACAGCCAGGGATGCTGCGCATAAACGGCTGGCGGAACTTATCGACGATGGCAAGGAATTACCCTTTGATATTCGAAATCAAATTATCTATTATGTAGGTCCTAGCCCTGCACGACCCGGCAGACCAATTGGGTCTTGTGGTCCTACCACGAGCTACCGCATGGACGTGTATACACCGAAGTTGCTGGCAAAAGGTCTGAAGGCAACCATTGGCAAGGGTAATCGCTCTGAAGCCGTTATCGAAGCCCTGAAGCAGTATAAGGCAGTCTATTTCGCTGCCACAGGCGGCGCTGCCGCGTTGCTCGCAAGGGCCGTAAAAAAGGCGGAAATCGTGGCATACGAAGACCTGGGTGCGGAGGCTATTATGTGGTTAGAAGTAGAAAATTTTCCTGTGGTGGTTGCTAATGATATATACGGGAATGATTTATTCAGGGAAGGGGTTGCGAAGTATGAAAGAAAGTGAAGAAGCATTTGGTTTCACACCGGTGAGTATAACAATATTTATTCGCTTATCATTTCACTTATAGAAAAGGTTCTAGAGCATGAAAAAAATTTTATATATTGTGTTGGACGGTTTAGGGGATGGGCATTATCCTTGTAAGGAAATTGGCAATCGTACGCCTCTTGAAGCGGCGGCTACGCCCACTATGGATATGTTGGCGCGAGAAGGGCAGACGGGACTGATGTACACCGTCGGAAAGGGGATTGCGCCTGAATCCGACATTGCGGTCATCAGCATCCTGGGTTATGATGCAATGAAATATTATACAGGGCGCGGCCCTTTAGAAGCGCTTGCCGTGGGATTGAAAATCAATGACGGCGACCTTGCCTTCCGCGCAAACCTTGCCACACGGGGAACGGGAAGGCAAATAAGGGATCGCCGAGTCGGAAGGAATCTTTCTACCGAAGAGGCCGCGCAACTCTGTGAAGAGATTAATAAGAAGGTAAAATTAGATTCCATACCTGCCAAATTTATCTTTAAAAATACCCTCGAATATAGAGGAGTATTGGTTGTCCGGGGCGTTAAGAACAAACTTTCAGGATACGTAACGAACACCGACCCGGCGTATACAAAACACGGTCTTTTAGGCGTTGCAAAGGAAACGGGCACTTATGAGAACATTGTTGAATATTGTATGCCTGTACACGATTGCCCGGACATTGATGCGGCATATCGCTCTGCGCTCCTTGTGAATGAGTTTACCTTGAAAAGTTGTGAGGTGCTGGATCAGTCCGAAGCTAATAAAAAACGTATTAAGAAGGGAGACCTTCCTGCAAATCTTGTATTATTGAGGGACGCAGGTGATCATCTTCCTAAGCTTCCCGCGATAAAAAATAAATTTAAGAAAAATTTCGGGTGTTTTGTGGAAATGCCGACAGAAGAGGGCATTGCCTTGCTGACCGGTATGAAGATAGTCCCCATACCACCGCCCACAAAAGACCTTGAAAAGGATTACACCCTGCGTGCCAATATGACCATCAAAAATATGAAAAAATACGACGGGCTTTATATCCACATTAAAGGACCAGACGTTCCCGGACATGACGGCGATGCCATCAAGAAAAAGACCATTATTGAGGCGATTGACCGGTATTATCTTACGCCTTTAATAGACAGTATAGACCTTGATAAAACCATTGTTGCGGTTACAGCCGATCATTCGACTCCATGCCGGTTGAAATCTCATTCCGATGACCCCGTTCCGCTACTGGTCAGCGGAGGAAATATTAAACCGGACACGACAAAATCCTTTTCGGAAAAGGCCTGTTTAGCCGGTAAAATCGGGAAAATCAGTGGCACGCAGCTTATGCCGCTCCTGGTCAAATATGCAAATGCAAACAAATAAAGAGACGTGGTTGAAATGGGTAGTAATTTCTTGCAGCACAATCTTCTGTGTTGGTTTAGCTGTGGTCTTGATTATTCCGGCATTTATTTCGGGAGATTTTATAAGACAGAAGGTTACCCGGATATTAGATGATAGATTCAAATCAGTCCATCAGGTTGGGGCATTTTCTTTTCACTGGCCCGGTCGGATTAATATTTCTTATATCAGCATCCAGAAGCAGGAAGAAAACGGAGAGGAGCCGATAAAACTTGAGGAGATTCAAGGTACGTTAAAATTACTCCCTCTGCTCTTTAAGAAAATTGTTGTTAAAAAAATTTCCATACGAGAGATTAATTATGAAAATCGATTATTGTTGAAAAATCTCGTTACTGACAAATTTTCGTATGACAATGGCGTTGTTTCTACCCGTGCACGATTGAGCGTGAATGAAGGGCCTACGGCCATTAAAGGAATGATTGATCTCCGTCAAAAAAAGCCGACATGTGACCTTTCGATAGAAGCAAAAGACGTTCACATTACCCAGGATATCCCATTTCTCAGCATATTGCCGATATTTGCAACAAAGGATGGGGAAGCAGGGGGGATTCTAAGCCTCAAAGGGTATTTACGTGGAAAGGGATTAGGCAAGGAAATCCTCAATAAAAAACTTGTTGCTGATATGAAACTGGAAGTAAGAAATGGATACATTAGAGGCAATAAATTATTATCTTCCATATTGGAAATTATAGGGGTAAAGGGTGCGTACTCATTTGATTCGATGGAAGCCGTAATCCAGATAAAGGATGGCAGGATTTCTACACCGAAAATGGATATTCAGAGCCAACTCTTGAGCCTGAATGCGTTCGGTGTGACCAAATTTGATGGTTCAATCTCTTATGATGCCACCGTTAGATTTAGTAAAGAATATATGAGCAAGGATATGGAAAAAATCGCAGGCTTACTTTTAAAGGAAAATGCGTTGCCGATAGAAATACGGGGCACGACGAAAGACCCAAAGGTTTCGGTAAAAATACCCAAGGACAATTTAGAGCATCTCGTCAAGGGTTTGGTAAATGATTTTTTATCGAATCCAAAAGAGAAACGTAAGAAGGAAAAGAAATGAATTGGATTGATTACACAATCTTTGCCGTCCTGTTCTTCTCCACAGCCCTGGGGCTTGCCAGCGGCCCTGTGCTTCAACTCTTGAGAATCGGTTGTTTGTTGCTCTCCTTTTTCGCAGCAATCTTCTTCCATGGCATTTTAGTCGGCATTTTGAAAACCATCTTCACGCCCTCTACTGCAAGCTTATTAAGTTACTTTATCGTCTTTGGTGTTGCGTTCATTGCCACGTACATCTTTACCGATATCCTCAAGAGGATTATGGGCAGGTGGAAGATGGGGTTTGGACTCCGGCTGTTTGGCGCGTTATTAGGGATTATGAAGGGACTTGTCTTTTGCGGCGTAATAATCTTTGGCGTCCTGTTATTTTGCGCCAAGCCGACGTGTGACAAGGTCAATGCCTCAAAGATTGCAAGCCAGATTGGGAAAGGGATGCAGACCATAGTTTCTGTCGTGCCGGAAAGCGTATCGAACAAGGTGAGGGGTTACGCAGAGGAAATCAAGAAAAAGAAATTATCAAAAGATGCAAAGCCGGAGAAGCCAGACAAAGACGAAGATTTTAAATCGTCACCGTAAGATGGGTAGCCTTTTCATGTTATTGTGGACAGAGCATTTTCCAAAGATAGAGATTTATTTTACCCTGTATACAAACGCCCCAATCGACGAACCGTCTTTTTGTGGTTCGAGGGTATAATGCACCAGTTCTGTGAATGGAGAGTCTTGATACAGGTTGCATAGCTTCGGTGATAAGAATGCTGATATGAAAATATGGGTGATTTTCATATCCTTGAATATTTTGTAAGATTCGGGGTCGGAAATAGAAAAAGCTGCTTTTTGTAACAGACTTACCTTTTCTTTAATGGGTTTATCTATATGTGTGAATTTGAATGACCCAGACAAATTGTAATTTCTAAAAATGATTGATTTTGTTTCTGACACTGTTGGTACCCAAAATGAAGTTCCATAAATTGGATATTTACCAGTATCGTCAAAAGGAGCGTATATTAAAGTGTTTTCATATTTCGTATTCTCCTTTATCCACTCCAAAGCCTTATAATCGCTCATTTTAATATATTCAGGATACTTATTTGCTTTTCTTATTTCATAACCTACATACAAAATAATAGAAATTGCCATGGGGAAAATGATATATTTATTTAATAAATTGCAATGAACGTACTTGAGATGCTGACAATACAAATAATTTACAAGGACTGAAATAATAATCGGCCAAATAATTACCCCTCCATACCAGGTCACATGAAAACTATCAGGATAATAAAAAGGTGCTGTATATACGCGCTTTACCCCCCATACAGATAAATTTCTGCAATCTCAAACCATTCCGGAGTAATTATTTGCCATACTCTCCATATCTCTATTAAAACCATAATTACTACGAAGTATGTCAAAATATAGACATTAAATGTATTCTTTTTTGCTGCTAATACAATAATGCCCCCGAGAATCATAATTGGCATAACATAACCATTCCAGTAAGGAAAACAACCAAGTATGGTCGTCGCCAGCATATCATGAACTTTACCAGAAGTTATTCTATCAACAGAAAAAATGATACCTTTCGAGTTAACTCGAAAGAAATAAGGTAGAACCATAATTAAAATAATGCATATTATTATAAATATGTTTAGAAAATCTTTTTTGAGATTTTTATCTTTTGAAATGAAAAGCGTTCCAAAGAAAAGACAAAATGCCAGAATATTGTACAAGAATATTTCCGGATGCGATAATGCACAAAAAGACAAATAGAATCCTGCAAAGAAAGCAAAAACAATCTTTTTGTTTTCCATACAATACATTAAAAGAACAATAAACAGTGTGCCATAATAAAACGCCAGGTTTTCCGGCAAATTGTCATTGAAACATGATATATAAGCACGTGTTAGTGTTAAAATACCGGCAAGAAAAAGGATTACCTCGTGTTTGATAATAAATTTTGCGAGGAAATAGATCGCCATACAAAAAAATGCCCCGGAAATAACCGTTATAGCCATAACTTCTTTTATGAGGAGGGTACCTTTTAGCTTTGTAATTACCGCTATCAGGGTGTGGAAAAGCGGTCCAGAACATAACATCAGTCGTGTTTTGTCCAGATAGGGAGAAACAAAAGGGTATGTGCCTTCTTTCAATATCATGAGTGAATTGAAACTATCCGATTGGCAGTCAACGTCTGTGGGAACAAGGTTATTGACCCACTGTAACGATAATACAATAAAACCAAATAACAAAACGGCAAGGGGAGATAAAAATTCTGCCATGTTTAAACATAATAATTCCCGATTAACGCACCCTCTTAATTCATGTCGTTTTCTATATAACAGGCAGCCGGCAATAATCATTATCGTACTGACATATAAGTAAGGGTTCAGTGGACACCCCACGATTATCATGAAAGCCCAGGCGCCGCCAACAAAACCGAAACCTACACACAGGCCAAAGGAGAACAGGAATGACCATGGTTTATTCCTGAAAATATGCAAAGCCACTCCCAATCCCGGTGGGAAGGAGATGGCTAAAACAATCAGAAATGTGGCAAGGAATGTTCCCCCATTTCTCGTAGAAGCAAAGACAAATTTCCACAAAATAAATGTGATTTCAACAATGCATACAACTAAGAGGAAATATGTTGTGGATCTGTGATTAGATGCTTCTGTAGATTTATTTGCCATTCTTTATCCAGTTGCTCTTTTGATGCAAAGAAGATCGACGAATTTTAATTGAAACAAAATGGATTCAAGATTACATTTGTACCATGAAATCCTTTTCTGTTGCAAAACTAATAAATTCAACATTAATAAGACAATGCGCATCGGTATTCACGGGAAACCTTTTTGCTGCAGGATTGGGTTTCCTCGCAGCGCTCATAGTTTCCAGGAAGCTGACCGTAAGTGATTTTGGTTTGTTTACCATAGCGCTATCAGTTATTCGGTTGGTTTCTAGTCTTTCATCTCTCGGTATGGATACGGGAATGATAAAGCATGCATCATCGTTCTTGATTGACAAGAAAACCATCGAAGCAAAACAAGTATTTAAAACAACATTCATTTTTCGATTAACACTATCCTTTATTATTGCAGGAATCGTATTTGCGTCGGCAGGGTTGTTGTCAACAAAGGTTTTTCACTGTTCTGGCCTTGCATATACCCTTAAATTTGCGGCATTTGGAGGATTGACGGTCTCCCTGGTAAATTATATCAGATCTGTATACCATGCATACCAATCATTCAAAATATCTATTTGTTTTCAGGTTTTGGCTGATTTTGGGAAGTTTATCTCTATAATTGTTTTGTCATTCTTTTTATGCATGAATGTTAACACCGCAGTTGCAATTTTTGCGTTCGTTCCGGTATTGAGTGTCATCCTGGGATTTTGGAAACTGCGCAACGAACTCTTCTTTACAAGGAAAATACTTACAAAAAATATATGCTATAACCTTTTTTCCTATGGCAAATGGTTGGCCATGAGCAGTGTTTGCGGGTTAATACTTCCTCATGTTAGCATTTTTATGCTTGCAACGATGTTGAACAGTGAAGCCTCAGGCTTATATGGGTTAGCCCTAAACCTTACTTACATTTTTTCTATACTTATAGGATCTTTAAATGCGGTACTGTTACCAAAGGTATCCAGGTATAGAGAAATTGCGCAAATTGAGCGGTATGTAAAAAACTCTCTAAAAATATCAATTGGCATTAGCTTGACAATTCTTCCCTTTTTATTTTTTTCAAGCAATATTATACTATTCTTTTTTGGTTCGCGATATCACGGTTCTGTGCCAATCTTTAATTGGCTCTTATTAAGCGGTATTATCGGAGCAACAACTACTCCACTGAGGGCTGTTTTATATTCGATGAATAAACCCCGGATAATTACTATAACAGATACAGGTGCATTGATTACTGTTTTGTTGGGATGTTATTTCTTAATTCCGTTTATTGGTATAACAACACCAGCCATTTTGCTTTTATTGGTAAATGTAAGTGTTTTATGTTTTTCGTCTTTCTATATTTTTAATCAAATACGAACGGGATCCTTTCTTTCGCCTAAAGTAGAAAACCTTGATATTGGTGGCGGCTCATAATATTCTCTCAAGTTTCTAATTTCTAATATCTTTACTGTATTAATTAGTTCAATGTCCCATGCAATGTCATAACGGCTTTTATGAGGAGATTTATAAACGATGCTTGCACAATCGTTGAGATAATTTCCGGATGGGTCGACTCCTAAAAATTGGCAAAGTTTTTTCAAATAGTCTTTTGGCTCAATAATAAAAGATTCATGTCGGAACTCAAATATATCAGTGCTTTCCACGTGTTTCTTAATATATTCTGGTTGTTGCACATTTCTGCGTTTCAATGATAATCACGTCTGGTAACACTGAAAATTCCCATAAAGTTTAAAAACAAAAGTTATTACAAGAATTGGTTTATTGAGCTACTCATGAAAATACATATCATAATAGCGACTTCTACTTTAAAGCCCTCTTCCTCCAGATATTTTCCAAAATCTAAACCATAAGGTGTTTTGCCGTAAAATAATTTCTTCTTGATTGTTGTTGAAATATAATAAGGAATCTCATCTTACAAAGGGAGAAAAGTTCCCTTCTGTATTTTGGAAGCCTAAGAAGCTTGAGCTTATTGTAGTAATCCATAGTTTGTCCCGTATGATTAAATTAGGCCTTTGGCGACTTTTTATGCCGCTATGATAGCATTGTTTCATGCCTGGAACCAGCCAAAACCAACAGACCAGTTCAAAGTGTGCGGTTCAATCAATATCCTATGATGCAACTGAGTGATTATTCATATCTAACAATACTATTATCTATTTCGCCTCATTTTTATTATTAGTGAATCTTTCCCAAAAAAAGCCAATCGCATTGGAAATCTGTGAAATTACTAACAATATCGAGAGTAGGGGAGCCCTTAAGTGATATTTTTGTATAAAAGGATAACGAAGTAAATTCAGGTAAAAAGTTTTTGGCTCTACCTTTATTTGCAGGTGGCCTCTCTTGGTTCGCGCCATATGGAAGTGGAATGCACCGCAACCGTATTTAAAGTGTTGGCGTATAAAGGAACGAAACGTTAATCTATGAGAATGATAGACGAGTGCCTCATGAGTATATATCATCCGGTAGCCATAATCCATCCAACGATCACAAAACTCTCGTTCTTCCGCTCCGACCAAAAAGAATCTCTTCTCAAATCCTCCGAGTTTCAAAAAAAGATCTTTTGGTACAGAAAGGTTACTTCCGTTGAGAAATACTGCTTGAGCAGGATCTGTATTGTAATAGCCAAAGAGGAAGCTTATAAGAAGTTGACTGGCAGTTGAATAAATATTATCAGGAAGGATATTGATCGTTCTGCCTCCAATGATGCAATTCGGAGACTTAAGAAAATAGACCGCTAATCCTTGAAGCCAATCCGGTGCGGGCTGACAATCGTCGTCCGTAAAAACAAGAAATTCACCTTTTGCTTTTGCGGCGCCTGTATTTCTACCAATTGCAACACCGGCATGTACCTGCCTGATTAATGTTATATCGAGAAGGTGTCTGAAAGAAGCAACCACATGATCCGGAGATATCTCGCTTCCATCATCAACAATAATAACTTCAAAATGATCAGCAGGATAAGTCAACTTAGTGAGAGCTTTCAGGCACACAGCAAGTTGTGCCGGGCGGTTGTAAGTAGGTATTATAATAGAGAAAGAAGGAGACATTTTTTCCGTGAAGATCCTTCGCTAAGGCGAAAAGTAAACGCAACCCCTCAAAAGTTCAATTTTCAAAATAACTTATCGACGAAACCATTTTAAAATCTGATGTATGCGATGGTTATCCGGTGCATGCCAACAGAATCGGCAGTCGCAATTAGTATTAAGAGCAAAAAGTCCTTCTTTTGTTAGCGTCTGTTGGCGAAATGCGTGCATTGCCGGACCGTCCCAATATTCCTGAAATGAACTGTTATGAAGATTTCCAAGTTCCAACTCGCACCTGCAACATGGATGAGCAATACCGTCCGCACTTATTCGGGAATGAGTCCATGCTATGTAACAGGGAATCTTTTCCCATACCTTTTCGCCTATTTTATAACGCAACATGAGTTGATCAATATTATGCTTAATTGAGAGTGGATTTAAGCGTTTTTTTATCTCCCAAAGACAACCCTGCGTTAACCGTTCTTCTTCTTCCGAAAGGGCAATATGGTCCAATGTCCCTCGGAAATTGAACAAGGGAGAGTAAGACAAGCCATTACACTTTGCTTTTATGGCAAGATCGACCATGGCGTGCAATGACTGAAAATTATAACGATTAATTGGATTATGAATCCACACTTCGGGAAAGCGGCTTTTTCGTTCTACCTTGAGGTGAGCAAAGAGATTCAACCCGTCAATGACCTTTCTGAAGTTGTCGGGATCAACGCCTGGATGATTCTCGACATACCCCTCAACGGAATTTGCCCACAAGCTGACCTTGACCATATCGACTTGTTTTTCAATCAGAAATTGAGTAACATTGCGATCCAGTAATGTACCATTCGTCAATATGGTAAGAGAAAAACCTCCTGCTTTAATCGTAGAAATAATTTCTAAGATATCCGGATTCATAAAAGGTTCTCCTGATCCCTCAATGACTATGCTACGGGTGCTTTTGGCTTTAAGTTGATCACAAATTTGACGGACAAGACTTAGGGGCATATCTCCCCTGTTTGAATTACGCGAAGGGATTTCTTTTGCATGGGGTGAATGATATGGACATCCCACGCACCGCAAATTGCATCGGGGGGTAACATCAAAAGTAACAAAAATCGGGTCGGTTATGTTTGCATTACCTGTGAGGATACTTTGGAAAAGTTTTACCTTTTGAAAAAATGTTGCCATCGTTGTCTTACCCTCTTGTACCTGCCTTTGGCAAGCATACGTTTATCTGATTTGGGATGTGAGTATATCAACGTTCCTGATTAGTTTCCGATCTTCTTCAATTAAAAAACGTTCGTGGTGAAACTCTCTGTCTGAAATTACGTGAGCGGCTCTGCCTGCCTTTCCTGTCGCATATCCCATCATTTCTCCTACTCCGTCAAAGATCAACAAAATAATGAGAAGTGGTAACATTTTAGGAATCAAACAGTTTTTGTTAATTTGACCTACGGTACGCAATATCTTAACCAGCCGCACAAGAGGAATTAATGGGGAACCAATAAAATACAATAACCGTTTGCACATCGACCAATCTTGGGAGCGGCGATAAGCAAATAGTCTTCCTGCATAAAACCGATGCGAAAGAGAATCAAAGAACTTTGAAAAATTCAGGTGATAAGCCTTGGCATTTGCCTCTATATAAAAGGAATGTCCCTTTTTCGCCATTTCCCATTGCATGGGAGAACTTGCTTCTAGCATGCCTGCAAGACGTTCACCACATTCCAGTAATACATCCCTCTTGTAGCTGCAGTTGTTACCGGGAATATGATGTGTCGGGCCCGAAGATTTAAAGGCAATCCATTCTCCGTATTCAATCAAAAAATTTGCCCAACTGACGACAGTTGTCGGATTGGCATTACAAACCACCGGACCAACTCCCGCCCATAGTTCACAATGTCTCTTAATAAGCTCTTCCGCCCAGGTTGAAGCAGGAAAGCAGTGGTCCTCTGAAAAAACTACAAGGGGCGACTTTGCCGCGCGAACTCCAGCCTCTCGTGCAACAGCGGTTGAGGTTATCTCGCCGATTTCAAGAAGCTGACATCCTGCAAAACATTCGACATCAGAGTTCGCCAATCTTAAATCTTTTTTTAGTGGACAAATAATGACAAGTTCCAGCTTGTCCTTAACAGTTTGTCTCTTCAACGCTTGTATTGTAGTGTAAATCGTATCTATATTGTCCGGCGTAATCAGAATAACTGACATTTCATATACGGGTAGTAGCACACGCTTGTCAGCATTTGTATTGTTCATTATATTTTGACTTTCCGACATGTCTGTCTCCAATACACACACATTAGCCCTATCATGAAAGCAGAAAAAACATCCCCGAATTCAACTAATTATTTTATTGTTCGGGAAAAAATGGCTTTCAACAATGTCCTCAGTACTGCAAGCTCCACCTTCAAAGGCATTCGTACACTCGGCACAGAGATCAAGACTTTGATAATCCCTGCGGAACTCGAGACGAAACTTGCGATAAGACGCACCAAACCAAATCTCTTTGAATGTATCCTTGGTAAGCGTGCCTAAAACATGCTTATCATGAGGATCAAAAGTGCACGGACATACGTTCCCATTCCAATGAATAACGGGATTGTTCCATAACGTTTTGCATGGATTTCGTCTGCGACGAATACGAGAGAGCGTTCCAGGAATATAAGCAAACCTTTGGTAGTAAGGATTTTTTGGAATAAACTCACTCCCATCAGTTTTAGTGACACAGGAGTATCCATCATCAAATGGGTACAACGTTCGTACTGTTAATAGATCCACTCCGAGATTTTCAGCGAAAGTCTTTAACTTCGGAATTTCATGTTCATTGTGTTTCGCCACAATAAACCTCATATTAACCAAAGGTTTTTTTAATTTTAAGATTTTCCTGACTTCAATAACGTTCTTGATGCCTGCCATCACCTTTTCCATATCTCCCCCTTGACGGTAACGCTCGTAGGTCTGCTGGGTAATTCCATCCACCGCGAAAATTAAAGAATCAATTCCCGACCGCACTACCCTTTCCGCGTGAACTCTTCGGGCAAAAATATGACCGTTCGTACTCGAAACAATTTGTATGTTCCTTTGTTTTGCATAAATAATCATATCGTAGATTTGGGGATTTAAAAATGGCTCTCCCCAATCCCAAAGCAAAACCAGAAAGACATAGTCACCAATCTGGTCTATTGCTTTTTTAAATAATTCCAAATCCATATATCCTGAATCACGCTTCAATCCTTCAGTCACCGGGCAAAGGACACATTTGATATTGCAAACACTGGTTGGTTCGATCATAAGGTGGGTTGGCAAACCCCATGGCCTCAATGGCTTTATAAAAAGAGAGGATTCGACAAGTAACCAATTCAATACCTTTTTCATTGGTACATGGTGAAACTCATACGGAATAGAATCGCACTCAATAGTTACTCTTCCTGTAATCAACGCCTTGATTGCATTAAAAATCTTTGTGTGAAAATATTTCATTATTTCCGTTTCTTAAAATTATGGTATAGCTATTATTACGTATTTTGTACATCTGAAATGCCCGCTTTCTTTGGTTATCATGATTTCTTACTACTACTATTTTAACCAGTAGAATCGAGCATTTTTAGTCTTTTTGCCTCTCGTACTTAAAAAATCACGCTTGGGTAACGTCTAGACCTTTGGAAAGTCAAATGCATGCGATACACAACGATTAACATCGGCAAAATTCATAGAACAATTCCCGCATCGAAGACCGGAACACATGCCTTTGCGAAACCGAGTCCTGAACTGCCGGAAATCCTTTCCAAACCAAATACGCCGAAACCCTTGTCCGTTGGAGGAAAAGACGTTACCCAGGGAAAACTCATGACCCGTATAATAATCACAAGGAACGACTGTGCCGTCCAGATAGACGGTAGGGTGGTTCCACATTTTCTTACAACGGTTTTTCTTTCTGACAGGCTTTCCTTTATCGTCGTATTCGAATCGGCGATATTCCCGACTACAAGGAACCAATGTTTCACCTTCAGTTTTATTATCAAAGCTGCATAATGTTTTTAAAGTCAGCATATCTACTCCAATCTTCTCTGCCAACTCTCTCATCGGCATGACCTGATGTTCATTATGCCTGGTTACAAGCATGCGCAGGTTTATGAGTGGAAGGGATACCCAGCGCTCTTTCCTACGCCGCACAAGCAGTTGTAAACCTCGAAGTACCTTTTCAAAATCACCATTCTTTCGGTATGTCTCATAGGTTCCTTTGTCAATTCCGTCCACGGCAAAGACGAGAGCATCCAATCCGGAATCAATTAACCGGTCAATATTTTCCTCTTCTTCAAAGAAGTGTCCATTGGTGCTTGTAATTATCTTGATGCCTTTATTTTTAGCATATTGAATCATAGAGAAGAAATCCTTGTTCAAAAAAGGTTCTCCCCACCCCCAAAAATGCAAAAAGAGAAGGTAGTCACCGGTTTCGTCAATGAGGTTTTTAAAATTTTCAAGACTCAAGAATCCCCCGGATTTATTATCGGTTACGATATGACATAAGGGACATCTCAGATTGCACACGTTCGTTGGCTCTACCTGAAGGTGGGTGGGATATGCCCAGACTCTGTCTGATTTTAATGCATAAGAGAATTCTGCCAGGAACCAGTTCAAGAGCCGCTTCCCGGATAAATGGGTGTACGTAAAATTCACTTTATCAAAGGTGAGGACTAAACGTCGGGTGATAAGGGTTTTTATTATTTTAAGGATTCTTTTCATTTCTTCCACCTCATATAACCAACACACTCACCCAAAGACCAGGAAGCAAGCCCAGGAATCAGCAAGGGTAATGACTTTACAAAATGGATACCATATATTCTATTCTTGAAATTACGAAGCCCTATCTCCAGCAAAAGTTTGAGCGGAATCAGGAAGAAAAAGATTGCGTAGATCAATCTTCGTAATTTAGAAAACATTTTACCGCTCACACGGACTTGCGCAAAACTTTTACCATGATCAAATTCATGCAAAATAAATTTCAAAAAGGTGTCAATATTGTGATGAAAGACTAGTATAGAAGTTGCAAATTTTGGGCGATGGCCAATTTTCCTCAGCCTCCAGTGAAAATCGGTATCAGAACAATACGTCCTCTCGATAAATTTGCCGAGATCACTAAAAACTTTCCGTTTATATGACATATTTGCACCAGCGACATCTGCCATCAATGCAGAGGGTGTATTTGGCATCCAACGGCTGAATTCACAGAAATAAGCCGCCCAGCCAACAATACTATCGGGATTTCCGTTTGCGATAGCGCCGCCAATAACCAGATGTGAAGACCGGTGAGCAGTGAGAACATTTTCAACCCAGTCGATGCTGGCGACACAGTCGGCATCAATGAAAGCGATGATTTCCCCTGTTGCAACAGAAACGCCCCAGTTGCGTGCATCGCCGCAAAATTTCCTTTCTGCAAATCTGTATAATCTGATTTTCGGAAATCTTTTTTCAATCAGCATGGCTGTCCTGTCAGTGGAACTGTCAACGACAATTATCTCAAAATTCTTACCTATTGTTTGGTTCTCCAAAGATTCGAGACAGGCTTTTATGGTTTTTTCTGCATTATAGGATGCAATGATTACTGACAATTGGGGCGCTGTAAGCATTGTTCATCAATTAATCCTGTGTTGAGGCACAAAGGGTAAAAACCACTTAACTAACCGATGTATCCGCGTATTATCTCCAATGTAACAACAAAAGCCGCAATCGCAATGTTCACTCATAGCTTCCAGCCTTTTGCAGGTAAACGTCTGTCTGCGAAAGGTGCGAATAGCTTGATTATTCCAAATTTTACTTAATGTACCTTCTTTAAGATTGCCCATTATCAAATCGCATGAATCACAAAGGAGAATTGTACCATCCACTTTTAGACGAATGTGGAACCAACCAATGTAGCAGGGTAGTTTTTTCCATACAGATTCACCTATTTTATAGCGCAAAAGAGTGGTCTTGATGTTATGGCCTATAGGGAGCGAATTCAGTCGTTTCTCAATGCGAAGTAATGAAAGGCGTACAGAAATTTCTTCATCCGGAGAAAGGGCAAGTGAAGCCAATTCACGTCGTCTAGTCCTGAAAGGTGAGAAGGATAAAGTGTTACATCCTACGGTAGAAGCGACGTCTACCATCGCGTCTATACTTTGGAAATTGTAACGATTGATAGGATGATACAACTCGACAGACGGAAGAGGACTTTTTTTTTCAGTTTTGAGGTAAGTCAGGAGTTTTAACCCGTCAATGATATTTCCAAATCTGGATGAGTTATGCGTGTGGGTGTTTCGTTCATACTCCTCTGATGAACTAGCCCATAGGCTAATCTTAAGAACATCCAGGCGAGAATCTATGAGAGATAGTATATTCTCCTTATTAAGCAACGTGCCATTGGTCAGCAGGGTTATGTGAAATCCCAACTTTTTGGCGAAAGAAACAAAATCAGAGAGAAGAGGGTGGAGAAAAGGCTCTCCTTCTCCCATAAGAATTAAAGTTTTTGTGCCCATAGCTTTGATTTCATTACACATTTTCTTAAATAGGTCTAAGGAAACATCCAGTATGTCCTGATCGCCTGGTGACGGCATGTTGACTATAGGGGATTGGTAGCGACAACCGACGCATTGGATGTTGCAGCGGCGAGTTATATCTATGGTTGCGTAAAAAGGCCCTGTGTGGGCAACCTCGCCCGTCAGCAAACCTTGCAACAATTTCACCTTTTTTTGAAATGTGGTCATACCTATTCGATGCCTTTTTTGAATTTAATTTTTAGGCCGTAGATGCTTCCGTAAAAAAGGAAATAGGGCAGATGTATCACAAAATAATAGGGAATGAATACCAATAGGTGCTTCAATTGGGCATTGAGCAACTCAAACAAGAAAAGATTTCTTAGAAGGAGATAAGCCCGTCGAAGGATAAACTTATTCATGGTTGACGCGGTTTTATGCCAGACCTTTGCATCCTTAGCGATCACGACCCGAAAGCCTTTTTTCCTTGCCCTGACGTTAAAGTCCGTTTCCTCGAAATAGAGGTTATAGATTGCTTGAAAATTTCCTACCATTTTGAAAACAGTACTCTTTATAAGGGTTGAACAGCCCAATTGCGAATCTACCTCCGCATACGTGTCGTGATCATTCTGGAAAACATCACGCCCGAATGTCAGTTTCTTCAGCTTGCCAATCCAAAAATTTATCTGATAACCGATATTTTCTATTACTTCAGGGTTTTTATATGAATAAATAACCGGAGCTATAATACCTATGTTTTCATCCTGTTGTCCAACTTCTACCAGTTTCTTGAGGGAATCTTCTTCCACCGTGACGTCGTTATTGAATATCCAGATATAGTCTACCGCCATATTCAGGCCATTTGCAATACCTTGATTAACGGCTTTTACATAGCCGATGTTTCTTTTGTTTTCCAGGAGATAAACATCCGGGAGTGACTGAGAAATAGCCGTTTGAGAGCCGTCACTTGACCCATTATCTATGACCATTATCTTATAATTATCCTTTGGATAGGTTAGATTTTTTATTGAAGCAAGTAATTCTATAAGATCATCCCGGCCATTCCAGTTAACAATAGTTATTAAAACTCTGGGGAGGGGCGTTGAATGGGCGATACTATTTTTTATGATAACTTTTCTCATCGTGGATTTAATTTATAAGGCATCGTTTCTTAAAATGTTTTCTACCGCCAGCATTGCAGTTAACATGGAATGGTCCTGATTATTGTATTTATGCATGCCATTGCGGCCGATCAGTTGAAGATTATTAATCTGGTTGGTAAATTCATATATAATACGAAGCGACTCCTGATAACGTGAGTCATAAACAGGATAAGCCTTAGGCACTCGTACAACCAAACCATCTTCGATATTGCATGCGTCTGCTAAACCCAGGGTTGATAGGTCTCTCTTTCCGAGTTCAATCAGTTCCTGATCTGACATACGCCACAATTCGTCTCCTTCAAAGCAAAAATACTCCAGTCCAAGACAGGTCTTATCCTGGTTGGGTACCATGGAGGAGCTCCAATTCTTAAAATTTTGTATTCTCCCCAGTTTAACACTTGGGTCGTGAATATATATCCAGTTATCCTGGAATACATCACGTTTATTGACGATAAGTGCTATTGTAAGAAAGTCTCTATAGGCAAGCACGCTTGCCGCCTTGAGCACCTTTTCAGGTGCGGGTGGTTTAAGCTTGTGTATAAGTTCTCTGAGGGGCATACTGCTCACAAAGTGTGTTCCCTGTATCTTTTCCCTATGTCCATTTTGTTTTACTTCTAATGCTTCTATCTTATTCTCAGTCCACAGAACACCATCTACCTCAGCCCCTAACCTGACGTGGGAATTATTTTTCTGCACAATATTTGACACCGCCTGCCACATCATGCCCGGTCCCAATTTCGGGTAATAAAAATTATCAATGAGTGTTTTGATAACAACCTTGCTTTTGCCATTATGTTGCAGTTTTGTGAGTGATCTTTTGAGAGTGCTTAAGAGGGAGAGTCCATTAATTCGTTGTTCAGCCCATGTCGCTCTTATTTCAGTACACGGTATTCCCCATACTTTTTCCGTATATGCCTTAAAGAATGTTGTATACAGACGCTTACCAAAGCGGTTAGTTATCCACTGTTCAAAGGTTTCTTCTGGTTTTGAGGGGAATATGTGGGCTTTGAGGTAGCTTGCCATAATCATAAAACTGTTCCAAATTCCCAGTCCGAATAAAACCTGGAAAGGTTTTAAAGGATAAGAGAAGAATTTCTTATGATAATAGATTCGCGAAAGTCGTTGGCAGTAAAGAAGATCGTCGCCAAGAACTTCTCTCCACATGTCTTCTACCCGTTTAATTTCGGTGAAAAAACGATGTCCTCCTATGTCAAAACGATAGTTCTTGTAATTAATCGTCTTTGCAAGACCTCCAACCATGCGGTCTTTTTCAAGGACCACTGACTCAACACCGGCCTTGGAAAGCTCATACGCTGAAGTTAGGCCTGCCGGGCCACCACCGATGACGACCACTTTTATCTTAGGAGGTTTTTCAATGAGTTGTTGCATATCAATCTTTCTCTGGATGATTAAATGACTCAAAGATCGGGATTTTGTACACAATCCAACAAGAGACAAAAGATGCACCACTGTATAGATAATAGAGGATATGGAGTGGAATCACTTTAATTGTAAATATAATCCCCCTTTTTTTTGTGTAGAAGCTATAGAGTTTTCGATTGAGGATGAGGAAGTTGGTAAAGAGTATAAGCAAGAAGAAACCGGCAATATGAGGTACGGGAATATTATAAAATTTCGTATGAGTCAGGAATAACGATGGCATTAATAAAAATATGAGAGCTACTAAAATCGAACTGATTTTATGGGACAATTTTAGGTTAAGGTTTTTTGGGAGGAATTTAGTTTCCAGTACCAGACGTGACCAGGGAATTGCCCGTTGAAATATGTCTGTCCGTAACAGAGAGAGAAATTCCCATCGCTTGAGATGCTTTACCTGCAGATCCTTGTCCAGAAGGATTCTGTATCCTTTTTTACGGATTCTATAGCCCAATTCAATATCTTCTATGGAAGATTTCTCATAACGTTTTTGATCAAACCCTCTTATCTCATTAAAAACTTTCTTTCGTATAGCCCCGCATCCAGCCCAGAAGGTAAAGGCTTCCATGTCTGAGTGTTGGTGGTGGAAGTGATGGAACATGTTTCTGTACTGTGATATAAAATTTGCTTCTGCCGGTTCATCGTCGTAAGAACCGAACACCGCAGCAATTTCAGGATGGCGCTGTAATTTCGCTGCAATTAACGATATGGATTCCCGGCGCACGATTACATCGGAGTCAATAAAGAGAAGTATTTTCCCTTGTGCATGCTGTGCCCCAAAATTTCTAGCAGAAGCAGGACCAGACTGTTTGGGGAGTCGAAAAACAGTCACTCCCTTGTGACGGGATAGTAATCCTGTATCATCTGATGAACTGTCATCTACCACAATAATCTCAATGGATGCATAAGACGAAGCAATGAGAGCATCGAGGCATTTCTCGATATGTTTTTCCCCATTATGCACGGGGATTATAACAGAAAGGAGTGGTTGATTGGTTATCGGTATCATTTCATTAGTCACTTGTATCGTGATTTTTGTAAAGATTATGTTTTCTTCTTTTACTGATAATCTTCATAAACTATATCACAAACTTTTTTAGATGTAAAACAAAAGTAACCCATGGATTGGATGATTATTTCTATCCAGCCAGTTTCTTTCTGAGAATCTTTTAAAATATCAAATCTGTTTCACTCCTTTCCATAAAATCAGAAATCAGGGTTGCGCATGGCGTAAGCGATACCCAACAGTACCATCCCAGAAATGTTGGGTTTCGTTCCTCAACCCAACCTTACGGAATTATAATCAACTTCCAGCAAGGATGTGTGGTCTTGATTAACTGAAATCTCTTGCCTTATCCGTTCAACAGGTGGTATTATTTATTCATTGTGTAAGGTAAGTGACTTCCTGTGGTAAAAGCCAAATAGTGTACCTGTCTCAGCTATAACGAAAAAATTAGGAATAAAAAACTGTCTAACAATCCATTATATTTCTTGCTGTATGCGGCATGCTTTGTCCCTATTTATGTATGCTCCCTGAACTATTCACTTACATAACAACACGGTGTCCGTCCTACATCCGCCGCATGGGCTACCTGTATGAGGCGATAGGTCTGAAGTGCAGATACAAACGTCATCCGGCATCCTGGCAAAATCATCTTGAAAAGACACGGCAATTTGTCTTGTCCGCTGCTGGTAAAAGCCAGGTGCGAGGAAAGGTTATCATTCTCGGTTCCGGACTCTTATTGGATGTGCCGCTTGAAACGCTCTCCTCAATGTTCCGGGAGGTTGTCCTGATTGATATTGTGTGTTTACCGGAAGTACACAGGCGTATAAAAGGATATGACAATGTAATATTCCTCCAGCAGGATGTGACGAATATCGCAGAGACGCTTTATCAGAACGTCCAATACGGCCGGCGCGAACTTCCCTCTGCCCGTCCTGTTTTACCAGAGATTGATAAAGACACCGGCCTTGTAATTTCCCTGAATATCCTTTCGCAGCTTACTGTTGTCCTTCGCAAGTATGCGCTTAAGAAACTGACGGGGATAGCTAAGGACCATGTCGAATCATGGTGCAGACAAATCATAGAGGCGCATTATGACGTCCTTATGTCTTTGCCGTGCAATGTTTGTCTCATTGCCGACCATCGTTATACAAAGCGCGACCGCAATGGCAGAATTACTGCGCAAGGCTCAACTATATCTGGAATATCCCTGCCCGCACCCGATGATTCATGGACATGGAACATTGCGCCGATAGGGGAGGAATCCAGGTTTTACTCAAAAGAGCTTGATGTCGGTGCCTGGTATATATGAGCTGCGGGGGGGGGACAGGGGGGCGCTTTGTCATTAGAATCATAAAGAAAGATAAAGAAAGGGTCAAATTTTCATTATTCAAAATTGTTCCGTTGGATTTTCAATTTCTTTCAGAAAATTTTTTAAAATATCAAATCTGTTTCAATCCTTTCCATAAAAAGCAGAAATCAAGGTTGAGCAGGGCGTAAGCGATACCCAACAGTGCCATAGCTTTCCCAGAAATGGTGGGTTTAGTTCCTCAATCCAATCTACGGAACTATAATAACTCCCAACAAGGATATGCGGCCATGTCTTGATTAGCAGAAATCTCTTGCCTTATCTGTTTAACAGGTGGTATTCTCTATTTATTATGTCTGTCAGTGTAGAGTTTTTGAACGCATCGAATCGGCGGTTGATCCGTTCTGATGGAGTTAGTACGGCGCTTCAGACTGATGGGGTATCTATTTAAAATTCTTAAAACAAGATTTAATGTTAATATAATCGGATACTTTTATTAACTTTATGTTTCGAAAGGTTAAGAGCATGAAAATCCTTGTAATAAAATCTAATCAATTGAATCTTCCAGAAGAAATAGCAAGAAAGCTAAAAGGGAAAGAGGTTGAACTTGTCGAAACAAAAGAAGGAATTCTGTTGAAACTTCTGGAAAACCCAATTAAAAACGCAAGAGGTTCCTTAAAAGGAAGCCATTTTTCTTCTGAAAAATATATGAGACTCAAAAAAGAAGAAAAGGAACTGGAATAATGAAAGACGCCTTTGTTCTGGATGCCTGTGCCCTTATTGCTTTTTTGAATGATGAAGACGGCGCGGATAAAGTTGAGGACACTCTCTTGAAAGCACTCAAAGAAGATTGTATCGTTTACATTAACAAGATAGATAT
>DBJWYX010000003.1:0-26687 GCA_052360825.1 Candidatus Wunengus sp. YC64 | reverse complement strand
CAGAGAACGGCTAATACCCCATAACATCCCAAATCCTAACGAAGCGGCCCTGATACACAGGAAAAAAGGGGCACATACCCCGATGAGGGGGTCTCTTCTCATGGCCAGCACAATAAAAGACAGCGATAATATGCAGAAAGATATGGCTATGACGATCAAAGGGTAGACGCCCTTCGATGAGATGACCGCAAACGGAATGACTGCAATGAGAAGGAATAAGGAAAGAATTTGCAGCTTTAAGGTTTGCGGCGTATAGGTATCTTTCAGCATCTTGTCGGGAAATCTTTTGTAAACTACCGTTCTCCAGTAACCCCGCCAGAATTTCAACCTCGAATATCTCCTGATAGTGCTTGGATGGTTCAGGTGATAAACGATGGCATCTGGGTTAAAAACCATTTTGTAACCAAGTTTCGACATCCTGTACGAAAGCTCTGTGTCTTCATTATTCGCTACAGGGAAATAGGGGTCAAAGCCGCCCATCAGCAGAAATATATCTTTACGAAACCCCGCTGCATAGGTGTCCACCATGTCAATTGATTCGGCCTTCTTCAGCATTTCAAACCTTTCCTCAAATTCAAGCTGAGCAAACCGGGCCGTCATACTTTTTTGTCTGGTCTTATAAGCGCCCTTGACGGCTACCACTTCTTTATTTTTGAATGGCTTGACCATCTCTTCAATCCAGTTGTCGAAAGGTACGCAGTCAGAATCGGTGAAGAGGATTATTTCTCCCTGTGTCTCTCTCACCCCAACGTTCCTGGCAGTGGCAGGACCTTGATTCCTTTGACACACGTATTTCACCGGATAGGCCTTAACAACGCCCGCCGTTCCATCGGTTGAACCGTCGTCAATAACAATTACTTCATAATTTTCACGCGGATATGTTTGGGCTAAAAGGGCATCAATACACTGACCGATGGTTTTCTGGGCATTGTAAGCCGGAACAATTACGGAAACTTTCATAGTTTGTAGATATCTTGTCGTCTTAAAATTTCTAAATGTAGAGTTAGACCTATTTCTCTACTATTGCCCGTTCAATAGTTACTGGAGTAGCCGGAACATCGCGTTGTCCCGCCTTGACAGTGGTAGACACGCTCTCAATGGCGTCCACGACATTCATCCCTTCCACAACCTTACCGAATACGCAATAACCCCAGCCGCTGGAGGTCTTTCCTTTATAGTCGAGAAAGGAATTGTCTACGGTATTAATGAAAAATTGTGCGGTGGCGGAGTGGGGATCCATGGTACGAGCCATTGCTACCGTGCCGCGTTTGTTCTGAAGTCCGTTGTTAGCCTCGTTGTCGATTGGGGCATGTGTAGATTTTTGCTGCATATCTTCGGTAAAACCCCCGCCCTGAATCATAAACCCCTTGATTACCCGGTGAAAGATCGTGCCGTCATAAAATCCGTCACGCACATAGCGGAGAAAGTTTTCCACCGTATTTGGCGATGCTTTTGGATCAAGCTCCAGGACAATATGGCCTTTGCTGGTTTCCAGCAGAACGCGCGGATTGGACGAGCCTGCCCACGCTGCTTGCGCAAAACAGAATAAGGCGATAATAAGTACAAGTAATGTCTTTTTCAAAATATTCCTCCTTTCAAAGAAATTAAACGTTAAGAAATTCCAATCTGGTAGGGGGGTAATTCATGAATTACCCCTACATGCTGTAATATTTTTTTCTTATTTTATCACGAAGGATTTATGGTAGCAATGCCTTTGTACATGTATCCAAATATTTTAGGGGTCTTTTCCAGGTAAAATTGGTCTAGCTTTAAAATCTTTAAATCACAGGACTCCACAAGTTCTTTAATATTTCTGTTTAAGTTGCAGCCACAAGAAAGCGCCTTATTGATTGGATTTAATCGGTTTTGCCATTTCTGTACCCGGTAATCAGGGCTAAGACCATGTTCAGCAAAAAAGAATCGCCCATTCAGCTTTAGAACCCTGGCAATTTCTGACAAGGCTCGATGGATATCGTTAATACTGCATAGGGTAAACGTACTGACAACGGCATCAAATGTTTGGTTCGGAAAAGGTAACAACTCTGCACTTACTGTATGATAGTCTACCGTGATAGGGGAGGATTTCAACCTTTTTTCAGCTTTAGAGTGTATGTGGATGTTCACATCAACGCCTGTAATTCTATGAACATGCTCAGGATAATATGGCAAATTCATTCCGGTACCAAAACCAATTTCTAATATTTCTCCCTTCACCTCTGATAGTGCGTCCTTGCGGCAATCAACAAGGATAGAACCGGACATGACATATTCCAGTATATGTGGGAAGATATATTTTGCATAGAGTCCCATATTCCCCTTTTAGAAATACGTGTATTGAAGACTTATCTCATGCCTTTTCCGGCAAATCTGAGCCTCTGATAAGATACTTGAAAAATGTCCTTGCAGACTTGAATGTCCTTCTTATTTCTCTGGGAGACGTGAGCATTTGAATTGCCTTATATATGAGGTAAGAAGGTCTCAGATAAAACGACCGCCGTGCATGATCACAAAATCTGACGAGTTCCCCTGATGACAGGGTATCCGTGCTGATGACAGTATTATGAAGCCCTTCCGGGGTAATCCATTGTTTGTAATCGGAGGTGCTTATGAGACCACGCTCCTTGTACCATGCATACGCCTCTGTTCCCGGATAGACCATAACGGGATAGAATTGGACAGTATCGGGATTGAGCCTTTTGGCTAATGCAAGGGTTTCCTGGAGGGTTTCCTTCGTTTCTCCCGGCAGACCTGCCATAAAGCAGCCGTGGATTAGTATCCCTGCCTTTCTGGCGTTTGTCATAAAGGATTCCATTTCATCCAGCTTTGCTTTCTTTTTCATATTGTCCAGAATCTTCTGGCTCCCGCTCTCAAATCCCACACAGCACGAGCGGCATCCGGCTTTCTTCATAGCTCGCATTGTTTCATAATCCAAACCCACCCGGGCATTGGCCGTCCACGAAATTTTTACACTTTTTTGGAGTATGAGTTCAGCCAGTTCTTTGCACCGGTTTTTATTGACGGTCATGGTGTCATCTTCAAAAAAGATAGCCTTTGCCTGCGGGAAATTTTTTACAATATATTCCATCTCTGAAACCACATTTTCCACGCTTCTTACCCGGAATCCTCGTCCCATCAGGGTCTGCGGGTATACGCAGAAGGTGCACGGGAACGGGCATCCCCTGCTCGTGGTGATAGTCACCATGGGGTACAGGGCGTTGGGATTAAAGTAATTTTCTATTTTAAGAAATTTTTTGTAGACCTTGCTTACAAACGGCAACTCATCCAGATTTTCAATATATGCCCTTGCAGGGTTATGAGTAATACCATTGCCTTCACGAAAACTCAGCCCGGATACGTTCCTCAGATTCCCTTGAGTTTCAAGGGTTTTGGCGAGATCTAACAGGGTGTAATCATACTCATAGCGCGCAATAGCATCGACCCGTTTATCTATATTCAGAGTTTCGTCAGGAAGCGCTGATACATGAGTGCCTACGAGGGTTATAAAAGAAGATGAACATATTTCTTTCAACTGACCGGCAACGGCAACATCGTTATAGATACTTGGTGTGCTGGTATCCAGGACAATGAGGGACGGCTGAAATTTCCTGGTTCTCTCGATGACATCGCCAATGGAATAGTTGTCTGCCGGGGCGTCTATCAGGTCGACGTCAAATCCATTTTCGCCTAAAACACCTGTAGCATAGGCCAGCCACATGGGAAAGTACAGAGTCCCGCTCTTGGTTACGGCAGGGCTGCGCTGCGGGCGGGAAAATTTTGCAAGAAATGGCGGGTTAAGTAATAAAATGCGCACTAAATTTTTCCTTTTGTTAATTAAGACAGGGTTGTTATTTTCCGTTTGTTTATTTCTTTGTTATTCGCCGTACCAATGGCAGTACACCTTGAACAGATTGTGTGGCAGGCGATGTTTTTATCGGTTGGGTTGGCAATCAAGCGACGGCTGTTCCTGTAATTCTCGTTATTCCAAACATTCATGAATCCCGATATGAAAACGTTGCCAAAATCATTTGCCAACAGCCTGACATCCTGGCAGCAGGGGAGAAGCCCGCCATCATAATTTATATATGCAGAGCGATATGGCCATGTACAACCTGCTTTATGCTGTGGCGACCCAACCGGTTCACCTTCTCTAAAAAAATCAGCGAGCCATTCTTCACCGGCATCATGCGGTATAAATGGCCTTAAGAATCGTATCTGATCAACCCCAAGCTCTTTAGCCCTGGCAGTTGCCATATCCATCTCTCCTTCATTAAATTTTGTAACGCAGTACTGCCAGTCTATAAATGGCGTAGAAGACCCAACCCGCTTGCGTTCTTCGGCAATCTTTTTGACGTTTTCCATAGCCGTTTGCATGTTGCCCTTCACCATAAATTTGCTGTAACTTTCCTGGGTAACTCCGTGACAGGAAAAGATCAAGACCTCAAGACCGGACTCTACAATGCGTTTCGGAAGGTCAGGGTCATTAAAATTCAGGTTCGATGATATGCTCATACCAATGTTGTTTTTGCTGGCATATTTAATCATTTCCAGTGTTTCGGGAAAAAGTAACGGTTCTCCAAAGCCGTAGAGATTGATCTTGAACACATATGCGCCTACTTCGTCAATAAGTTTCTTGAAATTGCCGAAGGACATTCTTCCGTATGCCCGTTCACCCGAGACTGGCATCCTTCTGCCATCGTAGCAGTAGGCACAACTGAGGTTGCAGATGTTTGTAGATTCAATTTTTAAAATATAAGGATAGGATTTGAGCACCTCTTTCTTCATTATTCTGCTTATTTCCGCATGGCAGAAATTGATAAATTTCTTCAAAGTCATGTGCCTTAAAAAAGAAAACACATGACGTTTTAATATTTTCCAGCGGGCAGATGAATCCATTCCCCTGGTTGCCAAGTCAAGATTAATTAGGGACATTTGCTACCTCCTCAAGCAGTAAATGTTTTGCTATTTTCAGTCCCTGGTTAGCTGCGGCTGGTGTTTGGCAGAAAAAATACCCACCCTTGCGACCGACTGAATATAAGTTTCTATAATGGTGTACAGCGCTAAATGTTTCCTTCAATTTCATTTCATAATCGAGTTCGTATACGGGCATACACTCTTTTAGCCAGAAGTGACGTTGGTGACGCAGTTCGCTTTTCCTGAAGAGCCCCAATTTTTCCACATCATTAACAGCCCGATCAATTATTTCGTTATCTGAAATATTTTGTAAATGCGCAAAATCATTTAATTCAAGACAAATACCCTCCCGATCAGGAAGGCTTTTCTTGCCATATATATGATCAGGATAATAGATTCGGTTGAAAATTAAATCTTCCTGTGGATGGTAGGTATAGACAAAAGGACGGGGAACTCGTTCTTTTCGATTATAAGTCAGGCAGATAATCAAGGTGTCCAAATACTTAACTGGAGGAATATCGGCGCCTAAGAGATTGTTTAGCTCGTTTATCGATGCGGTCCAAATTACATTTTTTACAAAAAACGTCCTTTCGCCTGCTTTTACGCTTTCGATACGATCTTCTTTTTTCTCAAAAGATATAGGGCCACAGTTACAGATTGTCTCCCCACCCATAAGACGATATTTTTCCCATAGTTTTTGCGGTATTGCTTCAAACCCTTTGACCGGGTAATACCAGGATTTTAAACGTATTGCCTTTTTAGGAATTTCTTTACGATTCTCAATATCCCGGTCAGTCCGCCAAAACCAGTCTCGGTGAATTTTGTCGCCTGACATGCAGGTTTTTTTTAAAATAAACGAAGAAAACAGATCATTATAATAAGAAGGACCGGTTTTCTCCTCAATAAAGCGCTGAAGTGAATTTACGGGAGGGGTTTTTGTTGTATTCTTTCGCAGTCTGGCTAAAATCATTTGCTGTATATATTCCCTTGGATAAAAGGGCAGATGCATTATGCTCGGGGGGAATTCCCAGAATTTCCCCTTTGCATGAAAGGCAACGCACCATTTTCTCCTTATAACTTCTTCATTTTCCAGTAGTGTTAATAACAATTTATCGGCTTCCAAGTCTGGATTTAACAACAAAACGTGAGGGCCGAGATCAAAAGTTATGTCATCCAATATATAGGTGCGGCAATCTCCTCCAACGGTGTCTGCTCGTTCCAGAAGCACACATTTCTCCCCAGCGCTGGCGAGGGTGTAGGCAGCGGTCAGACCTGTTATACCTGCGCCTATGATTACTGTAAACCTTTCGTCTGGTAACCGGTTGTTCATTTGCATATTCCTTTGTATGTTATAATTATTTTATGAGGCAACCTTTCTTGTGATTTCATCGTATTGCCGTAACTGTTCCGCTACAAATCCAAGTATTCCTTTGAATCCAATGGCCTTTGTGGGACAGACCTGGAAGCAGTAGAGGCACTCGATGCAGCCTTTGTCCTGATTTTCGATTACCTCAGGAAGTCTTAATCCCGTAGGACAATAATCCCTGCACCTGGTGCACCCGCTTTTACAGAGCGTCTTATTCAGCGAGAACCCGTTAAATACCATCTCTGCGCTTATATAAGTATCCTGTCTGAGACCCGTCCGGTACAGAATATTTTCAATAAATTTTAGGGAACAGAGGTAATTAAACAACGCAGTGTTTCGAACGGCCAGGAAATACTTCTGCCTCTTTGGATGGTGGATGAAGGCCACCAGGGGGTTTGTCTTTGGTTCTTTAAATTTTTTTACAAGGCCCGATAGATTTAGATCTGCCACGAATGTATGATACTTCCCGGTTATAATGCCCATCTCTTCGGCAGTCTTCAGGGTGCTCACCTTCCGATAATCAAAGGAGGCAACCCTGGCACATGCGAGGTCTATAAGGTAGGGGTCGGTGCCGATCATGATGAGTCCCGTACTTATCGGAGTGCCGCGGGTTGGCCCGAAACCCTCCATGGAGATAAGGCCGTCAACGATATGGATATGGGATTTTACAGCCTTAGTAATGTCTACAATATTCTGGGCAAGGTTTTTCCTCACATGTATTTTCCTCTTGTTTTCCTGCCCCACAAGACACCCCACCATGTTTTTCAGGCATACACTCATACCGGTTGCGAAATGGGTCTTTATCTTTGGCATGTTGACAAAAAAATCCGTCTCCAGGCACTCTTTTGCAATCCCTACCTTGATCCCGCTCTCCAGTTTTATTTCTACCGGTTCGGCATAGTTCAGGTCGGACACCTTCACGGCATAATATTTTGCCAGCTTGTCAATACACAGCCGGGAGATCACACTAATATTATTTCTGTAAAAACCACTGTTCGTACCGTCTCCAATGGTTATCTGTGAGTATCCATTTCCCTTTAAAAACTCTATTACCGCAGCAATGACCCTGAGGTCTGTAGTGTTTCCCGTTAAGGCGTTCATGTTGCTGTTGAGGTTGAGTTTCAGGAATATTTTTGCAGTCTTCGACGCGGGCATCAGGTCTTTATAACCCTCAAGGGTTTTGAATAACCCATCTCTCACATCATTTCGGGAATATGCCCGTAAAACGTCCAGTCTAAGCATATTTGCATACCATCCTTCCGTTTTTCATATACCTTGTGATATTATTTGTTTTTCTTTTCTTACCGTGGAATTTAATAATGTACGGATTCCATGTGTCACGCCTTCAACTTTAACTGATTCAATGCAATTTTCCTTTGCAGTACAGCGTTTTTCATTACACGGACTACAAGGGAAATCTTTCCTAATAATAATATATTTGTTTCCAATAGGACGCCACTGGGAAGCGGATTCAGGCCCGGAGATGACAACGGACGGCAAATTCGCAGTGGCAGCTAAATGTGACGGCCCACTACTTGTGCCAATAAAAAGGCTACACATTTCGAAAAGGGCTTTTAGTTGTTTAAGGGAGTTGATTACACCCGCTGCAACAATGACATTTTCGTTGTTTATTAAGCATTTGATTTTATTAACAGATAATAATTCATTATATGTGCCCGTAAGTATGACCCTTGCTCCATACTCTGCTATTAAATATTTACCTACCTCTGCATATCTTTCCAAAGGCCATTGTTTTAAAGGTAGTCTTGCCCCCTGATGAATAACGACAACCATATCGTCACTCCTTATATTATGACTATCGAGGAAGTTTTTTGCAAAGGTTCTCTCGCTTTCTTCAATATATATCTCCGGCATTGTTCCTTTGTCTATATCTGCTCCCATCGTTTCGGCAATAAGAGTGTGATACTCAGATTCATGAAGAGAAGCTGGATACCTTGCTATTGAAGTTAAAAGAAACCATCCGCCAGATGAGGCAAAACTTACTCTATTAGGAATTCCACCAAAAACCGTCAGAAATAAGATATTTCTAACATCGCCTCTGAAATCAGCAGCAAGGTCAAATTTTTGTTTTTTAATATAAAACAAAATATTGAGATATTCACGAAACGCCTGCATAAAACTTCTTTTAAAAAACCACGGTGGGTCGTAAGTGATAATATTGTTGATATATGGATTTCCATCAAGAATTTCCCGTGACTTTGATGAAACTAAAAATGTTATATGAGATTCAGGAAATCTTTTTCGGATGCTGCTTAGCGTATGTGTTGTCAGTATAACATCCCCGATATAATCCGCACGGATGAGTAATATTTTTTTAGGGTGCGCAGGGATAGGTCTTTTCCCCATTATTTTCTTTGGGGTAAATATATGGAGAATTGCCCATAGAACAAATCCTATTATATCGATTACAAAGACAATTACTTTAGTCTTTTTATTTACAAATTTATACAATATTTAATTCCTTCCCATATTTTTCAGATGGGTGAGTTGCCTTTTATTGCAGCGGGCAGGTTTTCATATACATACCCATATTCAGATGGTGTTTCTTTTGCTAATTTAGATATTGCGAAACCAAAACCAAGATACCACCATATAATATTTGTTGTATAATCATAATCCGAAATAATGAAAAACATAAGCATTACAAAACCGCTTATATATGATGATAAAACGCATTTATAGTAATCACTTGTACATTGTTTTAAGGCTACAGAATGATTTCTGAATGAAGAATAAAATATAAGCATCAACAATCCGAATCCAATAAAACCAAGCTCTCCGAACGCACTCATATAAACACTGTGAGGGTGGGGCGCGTGCGGTTTTAAATATCTTGGTAATTCTCCCGCTCCGACACCAAGGCCAAACGTTTCTACGTTCTTTGTTATGGCAGTTTTCCACCAACTTAACCTGGTATGTGTGGATGTTTCACCTTCTCCACTTGGGGTTAATTGATGAGTAGTAAAAACCACGGCTCTTTTAATTTCTGTAATATTAGAAAGAAGAAACGCTACTGAAACAATTATTGCTAAAACTGCTACGGACGTAAAAAAGAATTTTCTTATCGGTTTAGTTATGTAAAAAAAGAAAATTATTCCAACGACTAAGGCCAATAGAGGTCCTTTACTTAAAGTTGTAAGTTGTGCTGTTAACATAAAAAACGTAAGTATACCAAAGAGTGCTTTTTTCTTCCCTCTCGCAGCATAAAATTTGCCAAATGAGAATATAGTTGCAAAATTTAGCCAAAGTGCCGTAGTCAGTGGATGTGCAAAAGAGTGTCCTCTTTTAGTGACTGTCAAATCATTAAAAATTATACGGATGTTGAATTGGTTATAGTTAAGCAGTGTTGTGGTCGTGTAATCAGGATAGCTGTAAATTGACAAAAAACAAAAAATGCTATTAAAAATTCCCATCCCAAATATAAACCAAATAATGGTATCTAATGTTTTATGATTATTTACTGTTAATACGGTTATTCCAAAAATACCCAGGCTCAAAAAGAGTTTTTCTAATTGAAATATTCCGAATCTATAATCAGTAGTAAAAAGAAGCGACATCAACGCCAAACCAAAAAACAGCATTACGGGTATGTCACACGGTGTCCTGGGATATGGTTTTGTCAGATTAATGACGCGGGAAAAAGCCCACAGCGAGAATACTATTATCGCGAACAACTCGGCCAACGTGTATATAAAAATTTTCCCTTTAGTTTCTAAGAAAATATTTGGGGTATGGAGTAATATAATCAACAGGTAATATGGCAGATTGGGTCTTAAAATAAAAAATAGCAGGGTAAAAATAGATAACGACAATACAATTGCCAAAATCGGATAAACTGTTGAAAAGCCTGCGATCAAAGATATTACTACACCCACGGTCAGGAATATAAGGATATATGATATAATTTCTCCTGCATTTTGTATAACAAACTGCCTCTTTTGGTCTATTCCCATATTCGAATCGAGTAATTACTTTCGGTGTAAGTGCGAAAAAGCTTTTGTTTTACTGAGTCCATAAAACATATATAGATTTATCGCATTTGTTAAATTTATAAGCATACACCCTATCATCAAGTTTCAGATGTTCTATTTTAGAAAAGTTACTTCCACTGAGTTTCTCCGTCATCATTTTGTATGAATAATATGATAACTTCTTTTTGCCATATCCTGGGTCTTCTGATCCCTTCCCATCATAGATGAGACCCGTGTGATCAAAATCAATGTTCTTGTCTACAAAACCCTCTTGTATACCAAATGCCCAGAAAATCTTTTTTACACCGCATGATAATGCATAGATATATCTTTTGACAAGACTCTCTGCTTGTTCTTTTTCCGTTTGTTCTACAGGAATATTTTGTGGTTTTCCGCTGTAGGTGCCTGTTTCAGTAACCCATATCTCTGTATTATTGTATCCATTCTCTAGTAATTCTTTTTTTATTCGACTGACTGAATCTATGTAACTCATCCATTCCCATGATGCGCCGAAGTGATGGAAATCAAAAACATCTATATATTTTCCCTTCAGATTCTTAAGTATAGGAATATAGAAATTACTAAATCCTTCTAACCCCAGGGCCATGCCTCCAATTATTACCTTGCATTCATTGCATGAGTCCTTAATAGCATTATAAGTTATTTCCATTAAATGTACGTACCCTTCCCAATCTTTTGATACATCATCGGGTTCGTTAAACACTTGCCAGCATTTTACTGGATTTACAAGGTTTGGCATGTCATCAACACCGTCACCATCGTATCTTTCAACCAGTTTTCTTACAAAAGCTATATATTTTTCCTCTAAATATTTTGTTTTAAATCTGAATGTTTTAGGGAACGGCATTTCTCCTCTTATCAACCTGTCTTCGGTAACGTCAATATTCGCCACAATATTAATACCTTTGGGAACGTTGCCAAAAACATAATCGGTTATTGTAAAATCATAGATGCCTTTTTCAACGTCCTTTTCGGTTTTCTGAATCATATCCCATACGGCATAGACTTCCGGCCTGTTCCATTTAATTCCAAGGGCAAGCGTTTCTTTATAATCGAACCCTGCATCCTGAGGTCGTGTTAATCTGACCCAGTTTATTTGTTTTCTGTCTAAGGCTTTTTGGTATGTATATCCCGGATGGAGGCCAAAAGGAGAGTCTTCTTGCCTATTTAACATTTTAGCTGGGAATGTTTCTTCAATATATATGGGTGATGAGGTGACTTCTATTTCGACTATCCCATCATGTGCTTGCATCGTTTTAGTGTCAAATGCGTTTTTGTATTCTTTAACTTGCTGTCCTGTTTGATATTTGGGAATTCCTTCGGTAACTATTACTTTGTCTGATGCAACAGGAAGTTTTATAATTTTTATAATTGGATATCCTTCATTTGGATCGTTAAGGATTTTTGTTGCATCGCTTAACAATTTACTTGCGAGGTCAATGTCTCCTTCCTTTTTAAGTAACTTTGCCTTTTTATCCAAATACAGCGCCATTGATACATCATGCCCTTTAGCAGCTTTTTCGTGAAGTAAGTTCCTTAAACGATCTGCCTTTTCGATAAACGATTTGTTTGTCGTTTCGGAAGGAGCTTTATTCACTTCAACGGTCGATTCCTTTGTTGTTTCAGAAGAAACGGTATCCTCTAAGATTTTTATTGCATCACTCAATAACTTGTTAACAAGGTCGATGTTCCCCTCTTGTGCGGCTAACTGTGACTTTTTGTCCAAATCTAAAGCCATCGATACATCCTGACCTTTGGCGGCTTTTTCATGTATTAGCCTTTGTAAACGATGCGCTTTTTCTATAACCGACTCATTTGACGCTTCAGAAAAGACGTTAAAGTTTGCTAAAAACGCCAGGAATAGGCATGTAAAAAGAAGGGTATATAACAATTTATCTTTTTTTTGCATCCTCATCCTCACCCTTTCCTTTCTAAACGTTGAGTCTTTTTAAGGCCTAATTTCAACAATAACAATTTAAATATATTTAAGGATTTTAACATCGTGATTATGAGAAAATCTAAATGGCAGAGTGGTGATTTACTATAAAAGAGTTTCTTTAATTCTTTTTGATTGTCCGGCAAAAGTTCAAGATTTCTTGGTATTTCACCCTTTCCAATTGCTTCAAGAAAGACTTTGGTTTCTGGCTCCAGTCTTATCCAATTGATAAATGTTCCGCCTCTGCCGGCAAGGAGGAACTTGCCCTTTATAAAAAATACGATAGTTTTAATGAGACCCAGGAATGTCTCACCCGGCGGGTTTATAAACATACCGTACGTAACGTTCAAACTTTTTACATCTTCGTCTTTAGTGAATAATACAAAACTATCCTTTATATCTTTTTCCTTCAAGCCCTTCTGTAAACCATCAAGTGCGTTTTGTGAAATACCATCAGGAGAAAATGTAATACCTACACAACCCGCCTTCATAGCCAGTAACAAGAAACTCTTCGGTATATGCTTAAGTTCCATCCATGCCGACCATTTTACCTTTAGCCCTCTTTTTATGATTTCTTCACAGATTTCTTCGGAATGCCTCAAGGGCGCATTGAAGACTCCATCAGCAAACATAAATTGGTTTATATGGTAGTGTTTGATTAAATATTCGATTTCATCACAAACACTTTTTGCGTCTCTTGCCCTTACCCTGTTACCATTGAGTTGAGGATAATTACAATAGGTACATTTAAGAGGGCAGCCTCTTACTGTTTGTATACCAAGGCTTTCTAGATGGCTCAAATAGGGTGTCATATCAATGAAATCCCTTTTTGGCATAGGTTCGTTCTGGAAATCAGGCAATGGTCTAAAGCCGGAAAACATTACTTTCCCGTTTTTCCGAAAATAAATACCGCTTACGGACTCCGGATTATTCAGATTATCCAAAAGTTCCGGGACGTTCTCTTCTCCTTCTAAGTAAATCCCAAAATCAATCGATGGATTTCTTTCCATAATCTTTTCCGCAAACATGGAAAAACCGGCTCCGCCAACAATGACTTTTACATCAGGATTGCTTTCTTTTATGGTTTTAAGAGTACATTGGAAATACTTGTAATGATAAAAGGGGGCTACACGATGCTGATTGTCAATGTTTCTCAGGGAAATACCAACAAAATCCGGAGAAAAGTTTAATATACGTTTCTGCAGATCATCGTAAGGATGGGTAGAGACATTGGGGTCGAATATTTCTACCTCATGACCTTTATGGTTTAATGATGTAGCTATATAAGCAAGACCCAAAGGATAAACGGGGAAACTATCACATTGTCCAAGGTAAGATTGTACAAGTAATACCTTCATAAATGAGCCAATTCCTTTTCAGTATCGATGTTTTTGATTTTCAAGACATACCCGAGATCGGGGAGTGGATATTTTCTTATGGTATATAGATACCTTGCATAATGTTCCGGATACTTTCGAACGTACTGTTCAAAGAGGGCGACATAATTTGTCATCCAGTCATTGACATACTTTTCTTTATCGCTTCCGTTGTTTATGTCTGCAAATGGCCCGTGAATCGTAATTTTGTGTCTATTATCCTTTTGTCTGACTATGAACACCGGTAATAATGGGGCGTCTGTGCTTAACGACAGATATGGTCCTCCCGTTAAAAGTGAGATAGAACCATGTAAAAAGGGCACTGTTAATCGCTTTCCTCCAACAATTCCATCAAGTGAGATTACCAATGTCTCGTTATTTTCCAATACCCTATAGATTTGTCTGACAGATTTTCCCTCATTCAGATAGATAAATTTTGCCGGAAGAGAAGATTCACTTTCCAATTCCATCTTCATAATTTTGTTATGAAAAGAAACTTCGGTGTTTTTCTCGAATGTTAGAGGATTAGCAGCGACCTGGTTTACCGTATAACCATTATACCCAAGTGCGGGTAAGATAATTTTCCACGAACCAAAATGTGTTATACATAATATCGCCCCTTTCCCTTTCTTTAGTGCATTATCAAGATGTTCTATCCCTTCAAAGTATGACATTCTGTTTATTCTGTTTTGGTTAAGTTTTGGAAATGTCCAGATTTCAAGGAGGTCTTTTCTGAAGTTCTGCATAGTATTGCGCAGTATTGTATCCAGTTCAAATTCTGATACATTACCAATTAATGCCTTGATATCATCTTTAATGACCCGTGCTTTTTGACCGAGCATTACACTGCCTAAGAAATTACCAATGAAATAAATGATTTTTAAGGGTAAATACGGCAGAATAAACCTTACCGAATAAAGGAAAATTGTTTTTATAGTACTGATTAATTTTGCATCGTTTGTTTTCATTTTTTCAAGAGGTGGCAAGGTATTTTGTGCTTTTTATTTTAATTTTTACTCGGTGTGGGAAAAAAGCTATTTATAATAGGCTCGATTATAATAATAGTAACCAGCTTCGTATGCCTTAAATTTGTTTAACACAATTCCAATTGTGTTAAGGCCGGCTTTGGTAAATAATTCTTTTATATGATCAACTATAGAAAAAGTCGCTCTTCCGGATTCAATAACAAGCAAAATACCATCTGCAATTCTGCCAACAACAGTTGCATCATTAACGGCCATTACCGGCGGTGTATCAATGATAACCATATCGTACATTTCTTTTAGTTTATTTACAATGTCCCGTAGTTTTTGCGATTCTATCAAACTACTTGGATCGGGTGGGATAGGACCACTGGTTAATAGATCCAGACCGCTAATATCTGTATGTACAATTGTTTCATCTAAGGAGAAACCGCCGCTGAGGATATTTGTAATACCGTTGTTGTTTGAAATTTTGAAAAATTTATGGGCCGTGGGTCTTCTTAAGTCAAGGTCTACCAAAATAACCTTTTTCTTTTCCATACTATAAGTGATGGAAATATTTGATGACATGGAACTTTTTCCTTCCGATTCCATAGAACTGGTCACAACAATTGTTTTCATTGGTTTGTCCAAAGAGGCATACTGTATACTGTTTCTGATCGTTCGGTATGCCTCAACGACTGGTAATGTAGGATTCAACTTGGAGATTATACTCATGTCCTTAAGTAATTTTGTATTGGGAATAACACCAAGAAAATTTAAGGATTTAATATGTTTTATATCTTCCGGGGTTTTAATGGTATTGTCGACATACTCCACAAACAGGGAAAGAACCAGTCCCCAGAATACACTGAGAAAAAGGCCGATAGCGAAATTCAAATATCTTCTAGGAAAGTGAGGTTTATAAGGTTCTACGGCAGTTTCTATCAACCGAATATTAGAAAGTGTCATTGATTCAGCTATACTAACCGTCATCAAATATTCCAACAAATTTTGATACATATCTTTGTTAATGGTCAAGGTTAATTCGAGCTTGGAATTTTCAACATCTTTGAGGGGTATATTTAGCAACTCTTCCTGATATGCATTGATATATTTCTGTAATAACCCTTTTTTGGCAATAGCTATATTTTTGTCGATAAAGGCATCTACCAGGTTTTTTGAAAGTTCGTCATAGATCGGGTCTATTGAAATACTAACACTATTAAGGGCAACTTTTTTTCCGTTTTTTATGAGTTCTTTAGCTGTTTCGATCTCTTTTTCTAATATTTTGTAATCGGGATGTTCTTTTGTATATTCAACGCTTTTTTGGGCAATATCAATTAAATAACCATCTAATTTTGTTTGTAACGATTTTAAAGTATCACTGCGGGTTAGTTCTTTTGATTCTTTTCGAAACTTTTCCATTTCTTTCAATTTTTTGTTAGAATCTGCTATCTTTCGTCTTGATTCTAAAATCGTTTTCTCGTTATCCTCATATTCACCCTGCAAGGTTGCTATTTTGTTAATCAAATTTTGAGTTTCCGTATCCAGGTTAACAGTTTTTTTACTTACCTTAAAGTCGCTCAGTGCACATAAAGATTTGTAATATTCTTCTTTGACTTCTTTCATCTGACCTTTGATAAAAATCTTAGCAGCTTTGTATTCCTCTCTCTTTCTTTCAAGCCTGTCATCAATATAAAGTGTGGCAAGTTTATTGGACATATTGGCTGCTTCGGAAGGATTAGGAGAATAGGCGGCTATTTCTAGCATGTCGGCATCTTCGTATTGATCAACTTCAATGTAAGGACGGGGCAGTATTTTGTTTTTTAATTTAGAAATAAAACTTGACTCTGTTAATTTATCAGGACGCATTGTTTTCCCATGTCTGTCTTTTATATTGAGTAAAGATATGAGTTTTTCCACAAGTGGTCTGATTTTGGCTAAAGCAATGTCCGTTTCATAGTCGGTACCTCCTGTTTTGCCAGTCTTTTGAGGAATAACACCCCCAATTTTTGTTCCTTTTGTGCCCAAACTTGACAAGAGGGATGATATGGTGTCCGATGTCTCTATAATGAGTTTAGCCTTTGCCTTATAAGTGGGAGTTATGAGGAGCGTTCCTAATACTACAATGCTGAAAAACCCCAAAAATGCGCTAATAAATATCCATTTTCTCCTGAACAGTATCTCCCATATTTTTAAAAATTCCATTGAGTTAACTCGCCTCCTTTTGTGCAGCTCTCATTCGATATCCTATGATGGATATTAGCGGAAGAATTATATTGTTTAGACTAATATTGCAAACTTTTTTATTTATTTTGTTTCGCATGGTACTTAAATTTCCTTTTCCTATTGCAGTGGGAAATACGCATAATTTCGATAAAAGTAACATTAAATTTTATATGGTTTTGAGTTGCAAAGATGTGCATCATTAGACTCGCTTTGCAGACGTATTGTGCCAGCGAAAGAAAATTATTCACTTCGTGTAAGGGATATGTTTATGAGAGCATGATTCTCCAGCCTTCTTTTTCAATAATTTTTTAAAGTTGAATGCAGATTTCAAGCGTTTTATGCGTTTAATTATCGCAACTAACCCTTTTAGGATTCTACTGACGGATTTCCTTTCAAAAATTGCAATTATATACTTATTTAATAAAGGTTTAATTAAAAAATTTGGCGCACCATAATTGAATAAATAGAAGATAAGGTTTAAATATCGGACCTGGATAAATTGAAACTGTTTCCTGTAAACGTCTTTTTCTTCATCAGTAATAAACCCATCTTTTTTCGCCTGATGATAGAGTTCTGTGCCCGGGAAGAAAATGAGTGAGAAAAGTTGCAGATGAAATGGACGAGGAAGTTTCAAAATAAAGGTAAGGGTTTCTGCAATGTCTTCTTTTGTTTCGTAAGGATTGTCTAGAATGAAATCGTAAATGGCCGTAACGGAACTTTTAAATTTGTTTATGCTCTGAGCTGCTTTTAATACGGTTTCATTGGTGGTAGTCCGCCGGTATAATTTCCTTGTTCTCTCGCAGGCAGTCTCAATTCCCATCTGTATTTCGTACATCCCCGCATCAACCAGGTAAGATAATTTTTCCTCTGTAATAGTGCTCGGGCTGCCCAGGCAGCGAAAGGGGATGCCTATTTTTTCCTTATACAATTTACTGAATACTTTTATTTCTTCGGTGGTCAGGACAAAGAACGAGTCGTCTGATATCTGAACTCCATCGATAAAATCATACTCCTTTATTATTCTTTCGATTTCTTCCACGACAAGTTCGGGAGAACGGCGTCGTAAATATTTTTGTCCTTCATACATTCCGCGAAAAGACATGCAGTAACTACAACGATGAGGACAACCCCTTGTGGTCATAGTCATATAGGAGGGTTTATGTGACAGCGGGTCTTTAAAAAGAAATCTTTCTAAAGCCGACTTATCCAGCCTGATCATTTTGTTCGAATTTTTATCCAAAATATGACTATTTTCAGTGGAATAATCAGGAAATGGAAGGGTATTTAAATCTTCCTTGAGAGGCCGCAGTTCATTTTTAATAATAGTCCCATTGTGTTTGAACCAAAAATTCTTTGTATTTAAATAATTTTCCTTATTTTCCATTTTTCCTAAGAGTTCTGCAACTGCTTCTTCGCCCTCACCTAAACAAACAATATCGCAATAGTGTAATGATTCATCCGGTTTAATGGTGGGGTGGATACCTCCCCACATTACCGGAATGTCCAGTTTGCTCTTTATTGCTTGTGTAAGTTGAACTGCCCGGTCAAAGTGACAGGTAAAAAGTGAAATACCAACGAGGTGAGAATCTTTACATATATCTATAATTTGGTTTAAACATGGCTCACTGAAACGATACACACTGCCTGACGTTGCTTTTAAATCAAATTCCTGATCCGATAGAAAGAGTAACTGAACATCAAAACCAGCCTTTTTAACAAAGGCCGCAATGCATCTTACTCCAAAAGCAGTTATATCCGAATAGGGAGAAATAAAGGTAACTTTCATTTTCAATTTCCTATATATCTTGTTTTGTTAGGGCGAACGATGCTTTTTGCTAATTCAATATCATCAAAAGAGAACACCCTTGTTATCATTAATGATAATGTGTAAATAATAATACTAGCCGGTAAAATGATAAAAGGGTTTACAGAAGGAAAATACAGGATAAATAGCGCCATAAATCCGGCGGCGAAAATAGGTTTGATAAAGGTGCTTGTTATATTCAGCCGGCCTAAGTTTTGTAAAATAAAATAAAACGTCAAAATAAAGTACATACCGTAGCTTACGCTGGTGGCAATACTCGCTCCAATATATCCAAATTTTGGTATTAATAAAAAATCTAAAATAAGGTTTGTAAAAAAGGCAAGTGTGATACCTACGGTACCAAGATGTTGTTTTCTCATAGGAACCAGAGAAAAGGTATTCAGCGTAATGAGAAACAGGAATGGGACTGATGCTCCTATGATTTTTAATGCGCCAGCGGAAGTTAGAAATTTTGCCCCAAATATAAATTGCAGAATGTTTCCTGAAAGGCATATCAATAATATACTGATGGGTAAACTTATTATATAGAGGAGTTTCAATGCCTTTTTATAGGCAAAGATAAATGTATTTCTTTCTTCTATGTTGTCTAATTTACATAAAATGGGGAATATAACTGAAACAAAGCTTTGTGGTATAATTGTGAGTGTATAAATGCATGCATAGGGTATACTGAATAAAGCTACATCTATAGAACCTTTCAACGCTTTAAGCACAAATATGTCCACCCTGAATATTGCTAGAGAAAGAAAGGTCGTTATTGCCAGTGGCAACGATTCGGTTAAAAGGTATTTGCAATATTTAGAATCGTATCTAAGTAAAGGCATATCATAATTTCTTAAATACACCGTCGATCCCAAAAAAGCGCTCATTATGTACGATATTCCAATAGCAACAAACAAAGCGAGAAATCCAAAATTAAATATTAAAACCAAAATTATAGACAAAAATTCCAATCCTCTTGATGCAATTTGCATGAGGGCATCAAAACCAAAGCGATTATTTGCCGTAAAAACTGCGACAAAAATTGTATTTAGCGAAAAAATTAATTGGGGAATAATAATTATGTAAATAGCCGATTTTGTGGAAGAATCTATATTCATAAAGTGAATTGCAAGAAATACTAACGCTAAAAGGAGTATTGCAATTGAAATCCTTAATATGAAAGTTGAACTTATGATGTCTTTTGCTTTTTCCGGATGTTTTGATAACTCTCTTGTTATTACATGAAAACCTCCGAAATCAGCTAATAAGACGGTAAAACCAATAAGTGCATAAATAAACGTAAACTTGCCAAATTCTTCAACAGTAAGGCACCGTGCAAGTACTATAGTAGATAAGAATCCAAAGGTTGAATTAAAACCTCTTGCAAAAAAAACCGTCAAAGTGTTTTTTGCGATATTTCTTACATTTTCCATGAATCTTTTAAGGAATCCTAAATGAATGCGTGGATAACCGTTGTTTGTCCCTTATTATCTCACCGTCATTGTCGTTATTGTTTGGCTTTACCTTGTTGGTATTGATACGGGTGATGTTGTTAAATCTTTTCCCTGCATGACATCTTTAACCGCTGGCCACAAAACCGCGCCAGTTTCAAACATAACAAACGGACTCAGTATTTCTGACAACTGTGAAAAAAAACGGCTCACGTTCGCAATGGTTACTCTCGGTAAATAAACGATATCCCCGTTTTGTAATATCAAATTCTGTGAAATGTCTCCTCCTTTGAATACCTTTTTCAAATTGAGTGACGTTACCTCAGGTTTACCCTGTCCTCTCCTGATTATAAGCACATTGGCCATTTTTGCATCTTTCGTCATCCCCCCAGCCTTTGATATTGCCTCTAGAATGTCTATATCAGTGTCCAGAGTAAAGACGCCGGGGGTATTAACCTCGCCAAGAACCATTATCTTTTGACTCTGTACTGTACTAATTGAAACAAGCACTTGAGGATCGATTAAATATTTGGATAACCTTTCCTTTATCTCATCCCTTAGTTTGAAAATACCCACTCCTGCAGCCTGCACATCACCAATTAAAGGCAACATTATTCTGCCTGAATTATTTATTTTTAGAGTCTTTTGGAGATCTTCCTGCCTGTAAACAGAAATTTCAATTGTATCGCCTACACCAAGAATAAACTCGGATATCCTTACCTTGTTAATCTTCTCATCGTTTACATGGTGTTCCGCTGCGGTCGTTTTTTCTTCTTGTGTTTTAACGCCTGTTGAAGCGCATCCAATCAAGAGGCTTATTAATAAGGGCAATATTGACAGCAAATAGTAATTGTTTTTGTTCATAATTAGCGATGAATAGCAATATGTTTAATTTAAGTCCTGTCTATAAATTACTCCGTGACATTTTTACACAATTATGTAAAGTTACCGCCGCCGGTGATACGGTGGATTTTTACATCTTAATCAGTATTTTCCCATCTTTTCTTGCAGAAGAGGCTTTTATTGCTTCCAGAATTTTATTGAATGTGTATCGTGCCGTAATCATCTTTTCAAGATGGAGTTTCCCGGCGGTAATAAGTCTAATGATGGATGGGAAAATGCCATGACCGGAATGACCCCTTGCACCAACGATTTTATTGGCGCCGGATACAAGGATGTCGAGATGCATTGAGGTTGATGTTGCTGCCCTGCCAAGGTAAATTATTTTCCCGTTTATAGCCATCGATCTTTCCATCTCCGGAATTGTTTTCGGTGCAGCGCCTGCGGCTTCCACCTGGATGTCAGCTCCCCACCCTCTGGTAATTTCCATTACTTTATCGCCCGGGGCACACCCGTCTAACTTGTTTATATTAAAGGCGAAATCAGCCCCTACATCTCTGGCTATTTTCACTCTTTCCTCAATTACATCGAATGCTATGATCCGGCTTGCGCCGGCAATTTTTGACAGGGTTATTGCGCCCAGTCCAATAGGACCCGCACCATATACTACTACAGTAGCGCCAGGGTTGAATCCACCGCCTACAATAAAAATTCCATTGTAGGCGCAACCTACCGGCTCAATAAGGGCTCCAATATCAAAGGTATCTTCTTCTTGATATACATTTACCAAATCATTGATTTTCCAGCAATATTTTTCGCTTACCGTGACATATTCAGCAAAAGCGCCGTCAGCGCTCAATCCCATTAATTCTATATATTTGCACTGGTTGGGAAATCCGCTCCTGCACGACTGGCCCCTGCCGCACCACATAATGCTTTCTACAGCAATCTTATCGCCTTTTTTAAATTCTCTTACATTGCTTCCTGTTTTTTCAACTATTCCGGAGAACTCATGGCCTATAATACACGGTAATTTCGTTAAACCCGAAAAGATTATATATCCCTCTTCATCTGTTTCATATAGGTGGGTATCGGAGCCGCAAATGCCACATGATTTAACTTTTATAAGGATTTCATCACTGTTTGGATTTGGCGTGGGAATGTCTTTTATCTCAAATGTCGTATTTTTCCATACCTGGCTTCCAATAACGGCCCTCTTCTTTGATAGTTCCTCTTCGCTTATGGTGTAATTTTTTTTGGGTCGCCATTCTGCATTAACAACCAGTGCCTTCATGCGTGCTCCATTTGCAATACCTTCTTGTTTATTTTCCCACTTCCAATCTTAGGCAGTGATTCTCTAATTTCAACTATCTTGGGATGTTTATAATGGGCTAACCGCTCTCTGCAGAATACTAGAACGTCTTTTTCTGTCAGATTTCTTCCTTTCCTGGTGACTATAACAGCTTTTGGAATCTCCCCCCTCAATCTGTCCCGTACAGAAATGACAGCTACCTCTTTGACGTCAGGATGGTCCATTAATACCCGTTCAATCTCCTGAGGATAAACCTTCAGTCCTGCAACTTTCATCATCCCGGACTTTCTTTCTATAAGATGGAAGTTGCCTCCCGCGTCCTTTATTCCCAGGTCGCCGCTATAGTACCAGCCGTTTTTAAAACATGTTTGACCATTTGCCTCATCATGGTAATAACCTTTAACTACGGCAGGTCCTTTAAATATCATTTCACCAATCTCTCCAGCTGGGAGTTCTTCATTATTTTCATCAACGATTTTAACTTTGTATGAGGCGCAAGGTTTTCCTACAGAACCTTGAGGTATCGGCTCACCAGGCCGGTTTGCAAGGGCAATTCCTGTAGTCTCTGTACTTCCCCAGACCGGGAGAATCTGTGTATCCAGCTTTTGTCTAAATTTCTCTATAAGCTCACTGCGTGTATACATACCCCCGCTCTCCGGGATCCTTAAAGAACTAAGATCATAAGTGTTGTGTTCAAGCACTTCCAGCAGGTTCTCATATATAGGAGCAAGTCCCATCATACAGGTTACCTTGTGATTGGATATAGCCTCTGCAATGGATTTGGGATATATCTTATCAACCATAACTATTGTTCCTCCCAAGTAGAGAGGGCGGGCAAATATCTCATGGGGATGGGCAAACGGCGCAAACATACAGAGATGTATGTCATTGCTTTTCATTCCAAGCGCATCTACTGATGCGATAGTATTCCAGTGTATATTAGAGTTCGTTGTTATGGCGCCTTTGGAACTGCCGGTAGAACCAGAAGTATAATTAAGATAAACAATATCATCATCCTGAATATCAAATTTGAGGTTATTCGTTTTCCCCTTCTTTATTACGTCATTCCATGGTATACATTTTCTACCAGTATCTCCAACTGCTATAACGGGTATTTGTGAATTGGGGGGAAGCAGGTCTATAAATAGACTGTGAACAATAAGGTACCGAGGAGAAATACTATGTAAGATTGTATTAATGTCTTCATCAGTAAGTTCAAAATTGATTGGCGCTGCTATACCGCAGGTTTTGGCGACCGCAAGGAAGCTGATGATGAGTTCAGGGATCCTTGGCAGCATTAAGCCAACCCTATCCCCTTTACCGATACCCATCTCCATCAAGCTATTCGCCAGTTTATTTACTGTTTCATTGAGTTCTTTATAATTTATTCTGGAATCGTGAAAGATAATAGCCGCTTTTTCAGGTATCTCTTTGGCATTTTTTTCCAGTATCTCAACGAGTGTCAAAGTATAGCCCTTGGTTTTTGTTGTGATATTTCAAAATACGATACGAGATGTCTATTAATTACCTGTATCGATTGTAAGAAAAAATAAACTATTAATTTGAAATGTTACCATATAAATAAAGACAGGTCAATTAATATTACTTATCCTCTTATAGGTCAAATCTCTAGGAGTACGAGCGATGTTACTAATGCTAAGCCGGCGGAAGAGGCCGATAACAGAATTTCTCAGGGTTTGCCTTATTCTTTTTCCGTATATTGGCATTTTAAACTTAGGAAACTAACAAGTTCTTGATAAACACCCTTATTTATGGTAAAAAATAGCGGGGTGAGGCCTTGAACCAATAAAAAACAAGAGGCGGTAGGCAAGATGCAAGAGGCAAGAAGTCAGAAGCCAGAAGTCTTGCATCTTGCTTCTGACTTCTTGCCTCTAAACCTTAATTTATCCCCGTTTTTACGAGGACAAATTTGTAAAGATTAATCAGAGATAAAGCTTTTTAAATGGAAGATTATTTGAAAAGGTTACTGGATATTCTGTGTAGTTTTCTCCTTCTTGTAATTTCTATACCGTTATTTTTCATCATTGCCATTTTGATAAAAAGAGACAGTAAAGGACCTGTTTTCTTTTTGCAGAAACGGTGCGGTAAGGACGGAAGGGAATTTAACATGTATAAATTCAGGACGATGGTTAAAGATGCTGAGACCTTAAAAAAAAGACTCAAAAATGAGATGGATGGTCCTATGTTTAAGTTGAAAAACGACCCCAGAATTACTGTGATAGGGGGGATTTTGAGGAAGTTGAGTCTTGACGAATTACCCCAATTACTGAATGTCTTGAAAGGCGAGATGAGTCTTGTAGGGCCAAGACCTCTGGCAGACGAGGAAATGGTCGGTGATGATATTTGGAGAGAGATCAGGCTTTCGGTCAGGCCAGGGATGACCGGCCTGTGGCAAATAATGGGGAGAGACAGCGGTAAATTCAGTGACTGGATAACATATGACACTGAATATGTTCAGAAAAGGTCGTTATTTATGGATATAAAAATCCTTTTCTTAACAATAACTACAGTTTTATGTAATAAAGGTTTATAATTCCGTGATACAAAGTCTTTTCTTTTTTGTAAAAGGGAAAACCCTTGCAAAGACGGCCTTGAGGTATCGGCCTTCGTGGAAGACGGTAGAAAAGGGGTGATCCGATGCGGCCCCGGTGATCTTGAAGATTTGGAGCACAACCCCGGCCTCTGCGGCGGAACGGGTCAATATGGAAAGAAAATCACTCTCAGAGACCAGTCCGGAGCAAGAACACGTCAGCAGGATGCCGCCGGGTGTGACTACTTGCATACCAAGCCGGTTGATGTCGCCATAGGTGCGGTGCGCCCGACTGATCTCCTCCGTGCAACCAGCGAGTTTGGCCGGATCGAGAATAACTACATCGGATTGCATGCCTTTGCTAGTCATCATGCGCAGATGGTCAAACACATTGACGTGTTGAAACGTTACTTTCGCCGAATTTAAGCGGGCATTCTCCTGCGCCGTTTCCAATGCCTTTTCATCCAGATCAATTCCTGTTGCTGACCGTGCGCCGGCAAGCATTGCAGATATGGCAAATCCGCCTGTATAGCAAAAACAGTCGAGAACTTCCTTGTCATGACAATACTGCGACAGCGTTAAGCGGTTTTCGCGCTGATCGAGAAAAAATCCCGTCTTGTGACCTGTTTTGAGACTTACCTTCATCCTTAAAATATTTTCTTTAATTTCTATGAAATCAGGACCAGGATAATCTTTAGCTACCTTCGAAAAATCTACCCCTTCCTTAGCGGCGGTTCGTTCGTCCGGGCGCACAACGATTCGGCTTCCAGGATATATGGACTGCAAAGACGACGCAATCCAGCCCATCGTTTCTACATATCCGGCTGAATATGGTTCGACAACGAATACGTCGGCAAATTTATCGATAATTAACCCCGATAACCCATCGGCTTCCCCGTGAACGAGCCGGTAACAGTTCGAAGTCTTGTGAATTTGCAGGATTTCTTCGCGAAGCGCCTTTGCCTGCTCAAGTTTTTTGAAGAAGAATTCCTGGTCTAGTAATTCAGAAATATTTTCGGTTAACAGACGGATGCCGATATTGCTTTTGTGATTGTAGATGCCCCTGCCAATGAAGTTGCCTTCTTTGGAGACCACCTCTACCAATGTGCCCGGCTTTAGGCTTTTCTGGGGATGACGTATCATCCTGTCAAAAATCCAGGGATGGAGTGAGTTTCGTCTTGCTTTTAGTGATATAACCGGTAGTTTCATAATTTATTTGTAGAAATTTCAAAATAGCCACAAAAACACGAAGGCACTAATTATTTTCAAAAATCAATTTCCGCATACGACCTGTAAGGGCGAACGGCCGTTTGCCCCTATAGTATCTTTACCAGAAGCATTGATACTCCTGCGCCTGTGGAGATATTAATAAAATTGACAACTTCGTTACTTACCCATTTCCGCCGTTCGATCGTTGCCCCCAGTACACTCTCAATTGTTGTACCCACAAATGCGGCAGCAACCACAACTATTATCGAAGGGAGGCTGATTAAATGCAAGAAATAAGCTTCAGCGCCTACAAGGGCGGAGGACAAGACTCCCAAAATGGTACCTTCGACAGATATTGCACCGTCCGTACCCACAGGCACGGTTTTCATTGTGGTAATCAAGATAGGTCTTTTTCCATAAATTTGCCCCAATTCACTGGAGACGGTGTCAAACGTGGCAGTGGCGAAGGCAGCTACAAAGGCGAGCTTAAAGATTTCCGGCATATCGGTCAGCAGAGCCATTACAGCCATTACAAGCCCAACTCCACCTTTGGCCACTGCGTGTTTTACACCACGCCTTCCCTTGTTCTCCTGGGCGACTCCGTGTAATGCCTTCCATTTGTATTTGTGTTTTGATGACCAACTGCCGAGTGCGAAAAATGTAAAGAGGATTAGAAAGCCACCTATTCCTAAGCAAAGGTATATTATTATGCCAACAACAA
>DBJWYX010000002.1:26085-30895 GCA_052360825.1 Candidatus Wunengus sp. YC64 | reverse complement strand
TTCCAATTTATCCGCTGCTAATAATATTTTAGTATCCATCGTATTTATTGACTTGTCCAATTTCTGCCATTTGGAAGCAAAAAAATACCTCTGATATAATCTTCATTAAAACACAAACGCGTAAAAGAAAATATTATTATCCTAATATATGTCCTATTAATTTGGTTTTCAACTTATTTTGTTCTCTATCACATTAATTTATCCGGAAAATATGTTTAGTATTAGTAAATAATTTAAAATTTATGATAAATTTTTATAATAATTTGCCGATAATATTTATTAGAAGATACAGCAAACACGCGCATTTTACTAAAACAAATTTTATTTAATCATCTTTAGAGGCTCAATCTGTGAGAGTCATACTTCATTACAACTTTATAAGCGGGAGGAATAAGTAATGAAAATCACCCTTAACGCCAAAATTATCACGTTGTTTGTTATCGCCGGGTTACTACCTTTCATAATTACCGGGGTATTGAGTTATCAAATAGCCAGCAAATCCCTTCGCGATCAATCCTTCAATCAATTAGTTTCTGTAAGAGATCTTAAGAAAAGACAGATAGAGGGATATTTTGAGAGGATTAGGGCAGATATCGCTGCATTGTCGGAAGATCCAACGGTTTGTAATGCCATGAAAGAAATGAAACGGGCATTCGAGGAGGTAGGCGCAGAAAAGACTCACGAGCTTTATGTCACAAAAAATCCATTTAAGAAAGAGAAAAAAATTGACTACTTAAATGCTATTGATGGGAGTGAATACAGCAGTTTACATGCATTATACCATCCCTATTTCAAAGGATTGTTGGAGAAATGTGGTTACTATGACATTTTTTTAATCGATCCAGAAACGGGTAACATCATATATTCAGCCTATAAAGAACTAGATTTCGGCTCCAACCTCATAAACGGCCCATATGCAAATACCAATATCGCTAAACTTTATAAGGAAGTTAATAACACAGCAGAACACAATGTTGTAACGATGATTGATTTTGAACCGTATGCACCTTCCGATTTTGCACCTGCCTCGTTCATTGCCACTCCTATTAGTGATGGATTTAACAAAACAGGCATCTTGGTTCTTCAAATACCCATTGATCAGATCAATAATATTATGATGGAAAGGGCTGGTTTAGGAAAGACTGGCGAAACCTACCTCGTAGGAAGTGATAAGTTTATGAGGTCTGATTCCAGGTTTTCTGATAAGAGGACGATATTGGTAAATAAGATAGATACCGATGCGGTAAGGGATGCATTATCAAACAAAAGTGACTGTAAAGTAATAAAAGATTATAGAGGCTCAGAAGTTCTAAGCGCCTATACACCGCTTGATATCAAGGGTATGAAATGGGCAATCATAGCTGAAATTGACAAAAAAGAGGCATTTAGCGCTGCAGTTTCATTAAAGAAATGGAATTTTATTATTGGAATAGCTGCCGTGCTTTTTGTGGTGGGACTTGGGTGGATCGTTTTAAAAATTACCGGCAAGATTTCCGGACTCTTTAAAAGGTTGCTTGCAGACCTTACCGAAGGTTCTTCGCAGGTTGCCTCAGCGGCAGGACAAATTTCTGAATCCAGCCAAAGTCTGGCTGACGGGTCTGCGCAACAGGCAGCCTCAATTGAGGAGACGTCCTCGGCTATGGAAGAAATTTCCTCCATGGTCAATCAAAACGCCGATAATGCTAAAGAGGCCGCCAGCCTGGCAAACCTCTGCAATACTTCCGCGGAACAGAGCGATCAAGCCATGGGCATGCTTAACACGGCGATAAACGAAATCAGCGGCAGTAGTAAACAAATAGCGAATATTATCAAGGTAATTGATGAAATTGCATTCCAAACCAATTTGTTGGCTCTGAACGCAGCCGTAGAAGCGGCCAGGGCAGGCGAACATGGTAAGGGATTTGCCGTAGTTGCCGAAGAAGTCCGAAACCTGGCTCAACGCAGCGCAAATGCTGCAAAGGAAACAACCCAGCTTATAGAAGATAGCGGAAAGAAGGTAAACGTTGGTGTAGATTTAACCAAAAAGGTAGAAGTGTCCCTGAAAGAAATTGTGAAAAATGTCAGGAAGGTAACCAACCTGGTGAATGAGATTGCCAATGCCTCACAGGAACAGTCTGAAGGTGTTGGACAGGTAGGGAAGGCCATATCCCAGATGGATCAAGTCATCCAGCAAAATGCTGCAAATGCAGAAGAAACGGCATCAGCTAGCGAGGAGTTATCAGCACAGGCACAAAGCTTACTCTCCCTGGTAGATAGGATTGCCGGTGAGGTTGGAAATAAAGAAGAAGAAGAAACAAAAGAAAACAAACCTCTGATAACCAAAAAACCCTCTGCGAAGAATGAAAGGGTACATAACAAACCAACTATACCTAATAAAAAGATATCACACAATAGATTGAATGATGAGCATATCGTTCACATGAAAAGAAATGGCAATGGAAACGGTCAGGGAAATGGTAAAAAAAATCTGGCAGTGTCGGATGCTGACGAGATTTTCCCCATGAACGATGAAGCTTTCAAGGATTTCTAAAACTTCCAAATATATCTGAAATGGGTTGATGGTCTCTTGGGGTGTAGAACCTCCTCCCTTCTATACCTCAAAGACCATCAAAACATTTTAGATTCGCGGAGTGCGTTAGAGAATAAAATACAAAGCGAGCAGTCCCAGTACACCCCCCAAAAAATACTGGGAAACATCCCTAATAATCGTTTTCTTTTTAATCCCTATAATATTTTTGTGCTTTTCAATAACCTGTCCGAAGATGCGTTTAAGTTCATCACCCGTAGCGTCATGCTGATAGGTTCCACCTACCATTTCGGTAATCTCCCTTAAAAATGTCGGATTGGGTTTGGTGTAAATGGTTTCTCCGTCTTCCGTGATTTCGTAACCGGTCACATTTCCCTCTTTATCTCTTCTGGGGATTGGCGAAGCCTTCTTGGGATCTCCAATACCAACAACATAGATAGCAATGTCCCTCCTTTCCAACAGCAGCTTTACAGCCTCTGCGACCTGGCTTCGTGTGATAATCTGTTCTTCACCATCTGTAAGAAGTATCATTACCTTCTTTGCGTTATCTTTGCTGAACGTATTCATTGCCAGGATAAACGCATTGCCTATATTCGTCCCGTATGGCACAAAACGCACATAGTTTTCGTTGATCATGTTCAAGATGCGCAGAAAGACCCTGTCGTAGTCATTGGTAGGATACGGTAAAAGTGAAAATGCACGTGCTGCAAAAACCACCAGACCGACACGGTCTTCTTCCAACCCATGGACAAGGTTGGCTATTTCCATCTTCGCACGCTGCAGTCGATTGGGTTTCACATCTTCTGCAAGCATGCTAATCGAAACATCAAGAACGAAGACTATCTCCAAACCTTCTTTTTCATAATGGTCGTATGTCGTCTGCCACTTCGGTTGTAAGACTACCAAACCCAAACCACAACAGGCAGCGCTGATGCTCACACCTTTTAAAATATTCCGGTGAATTTTAGGAATTTTACTAAACCTGTTTATGAAAGACTTTTGCCCAAAGGCCTTTAACCACGCCGCTTTTCTCCGGTAAAGAAATAAATACAAGAGAAAAATCAAGCCGGAAATGGCATAAACAATAATTTTATATTCTTCGTAATTGAAAAATAACATAGTAGTATCTACTCATTGCAAAGTGCAAACTTAGCAATTAAAAATTCAAAATCAAATTTTTCCTTTTGTGGTAATAATACTTCTTGCAATGATAGCACATAATTCTTCACACTCTTGAAGAAGTGGTTCAACCCTTTTTGGTGTAATAATTCCCGTACGGAAAATAACTCTCAACCAAAAACGGGGCTCTTTAAGTTCCTTTAGTGCAATACTCAGTTTATGAGCAAAGTCCGTTCTTGATTCAGCGCCACAAGCTTCTTCGTAATTTGCTCCGGAAGACGTTCCAGAACGTACAAGTTGTCCACCAATATGTTTACCTAAACTTGTTTTTGGCAAAGCGTTTACGAGCTTTATAATCCTTACCGTAAAATCAAGTAAGCGCTCTGTAAGGGTATTTTCATGATGTTCATCCATTGTTAATTGATAATTTTATATTGTTAATTTTGCAATGAAAAGAAGTAGGTAGAAATAAATGAATATGCATCACCACCGTATCTTTTGTTCTCCGCTATACTTGTACTTCGTGCCCCACGGAATGAGTTTCAAGGCCTCAATCCTGTCTTCCCGCTCTTGCCGTTCCGGAGTAAACATGGTATTAAACTGCTGTTCACCCAATCTCATCCTTTCTAAATTCTTTTTCGCCTGGAAATCGTTCGCATCAATCTTTAATACTTCTGCATATTGCATAGCTGCGGTAGAAAAATCCATGTCGGTTGCAATGAGGTTCGCATTGTTATAAATCGCCCTCGCCTTCAACACAGGATCATTTGTCTCCATAGCCTTTCGGTACTCAGCGCCTGCCTTTTTCCTGTCTTCCATCAGGGTATACAATACCCCTTTATTATAAGCAATTACGGGGTCTTTCTTCTCCACCTTGCTTAAAATTCTGAACATTAAGGAATTCTCTACTTGTTGCACGGCACTCAGGGCATCCTGGTATCTTCCCATTTTAATCTTTCCCTCCACTCGTGCCAGGGTATTGTATTTTTTATAGTACCCGTAGCCATAAAACATCAAGCAGCAGGCAAGAATCAGCAGAAATAACTTGGTAAGATTTTTTAATGACATAATTTCCTCCTGTAAAAACTTAATGCAATGCATTGAAATACACAAAGCAACCTTTGATCATGTGCTATGGAATTCGCATCCAGACGTTTTCGATAA
>DBJWYX010000002.1:0-26075 GCA_052360825.1 Candidatus Wunengus sp. YC64 | reverse complement strand
TTTTTTTGTAAGTTTTTAGAAATAGTGACGTGTGTCGAATGACGAGTGACGAGAAAAAAAACGTCACCCGTCACCTGCCACACGCCACTTACCTTATCTGCGCTACTTTGGTCGTGGTTACGCTGCGCTATGGAATTCGCATCCAGACGTTTTCGATAAAAATAGAAACCAGAAGAAAGAAAATACTTGCAATTGTGGGATAGACAAAAAGATCCTTTTTCTTTGAAACGATTTCCATAACGATCTTATCTTTTTCGATAGAGTCGATCTCGTCGTAAAATCCGGCAACTTCTTCAAAATTCTCTGCATGAAAATATTTCCCTCCTGTTGACTCAACAGCCTCTTTTAATTCCTCGATATGCTGGGCGGCGACTTCGGGATCCACGCCGGTAACGTCAGACGCCTTGACCGCCACGACGTACGCCTTTATCCCCATCCTTTTCAGCAAGCGCAAAGGCCTGTCCGGCGAGATGCCAATATTATATATTCCATCAGTAAATAAGATGATGAGTTTATTTTTCAGTACCTGTCTTTTTTCCATCTCTTTGACAAAAGAAATTGCATAATCAGCCAGATATTCTTTGTTAATGCTGTTTCTCAGTTCTTTAATAGTAAATTTCTTTCCCATCTCCTCTTCAAACATCGCAGCAATGGAGGTAAAAAGTCCTTCTCCGATAGAAGTCTGATAACCAACCTGAGACGCCTGAACGCGTTCTAAGGATCTTTCAAGCAATTGAGTTTCCATCGTGGGTATAACAATGAGGGCTGCGTCTGTGCCAAAAATGGTAATTCCTATAAGGTCATTCGGCCTTTTCTTTATAAAATCTCCAACGATCTTTTTGATGGTTTCTATGGCTGTTCCTGTCATGCTAAAAGAGGTGTCTATGGAAAGGACAATCTCCCGCCCGCGCAACGTCGTTTCTTCTTTGTAATATTTCGTCTGAGGGTGTGAAATGGCGATAATCGCAAAAAATACAGCGCCAAAAAATACGGGTTTAGGCAATTTAGTTACAATCTTCTTGAACCCGGCTGGTTCTCTCACATGGTAGAAGCTGGAATATCCAAGAAACTTCTTTCCTCTCCAAAAAAGGCATAATAAACCGAAAGGGATGAGAATCAAAAGTAGCCAGGGGTTTTCAAGGATCATGTATATTTGCCTGAGTTAAGGAAAGTTTGATCCAATTTAGATTTAAAAAAATCAAAACTCATGTTCAAAGTTAGTCCCCCTTAATAAAGGGGGAAACAGGGGGTTGTGTTTTTCCGGGGTTATTTTACAACCCCCTTTACCCCCTTTTATAAAGGGGATTTTTGCATCGCATGTGTCATGTGACCGCATAAATAAAATGAAAATTCCTATACTATAAAATTTACGCTTTATGCATATAGCTTTTTACTTTTTGGGCGTAAAGCCTGGCTGTTTCAACAATTTTTTTATCCACTTGTTTGTTTTATTATTTCTTCAATTCCCTGTAATATTTTATCTACCATTTCTTTCTTTATTTGTCTGCCGTACACGACGGTGTCAATTTGTTTTAATACAGTTCTGGCAGTAGTTGAAATTTCGTCTGTCAATCGTTTTTGCGTGTCATAATTGAAGAAATCCGTTGTTGTGACGGATTGGGCCGCTTCATTTGAGATACCCAGAAGTGTGCCTATATATGTCCTTAGAGACTTATTAATGTCTTGTACGTTTGTTCGATTTAGTTTTTCTTCACCGGTAAACTGGAACGATGCCACAGCGTGTTTCAATCTTTCCAGGACGATTTTTGGTGTTTCAGTCACAGGTTTTGGTGAAACCGGCGATAACCTTCCTGCCATTGAACGTAATGCCGTTACACCTAAAAAGAGTAATAAAGCCACTCCGATACCTATGGTTACGTATCCCCTTAGAAAGACATCCTTTTTTGAATAATACAGCGGACCCTTGAGTCCCTCCAAAGGTACGTCTACAGCCTTCAAAAGGCTATTAACAATAACAGGTATTGGGTCGATTTTGACTTCCCTTGTCTCGATGAGGGAGGTATCGCTCTTTGTCTCACCGGATGGTGTTTGCGATTCTTTGTAATATAAAATGGTAAGTTCAGGAATCTCAGGCGTCTTCTTTTTCCCTCCGATCTCATACAAAGAAAGCGTGTAGTTGATTAATATCTTTTCAATACTTCCTTCCGTCGTTTTTTCTATATCTTTTTTCAAAATATCAAATGGGGAAAAATTCAGCTTTTCAATGTTTTCCCATATTACCCGTACGTTCTTTTCATGTCGTATTGTGAGGGCGTAGTTGATCCGATCACCGATTGTAATGACGTCTTTATCTACCTTTCCTTCAACAAGTATGGGTACCTTTTTAATTGCAACGGGCGAGGAGGTGGACTTTCCTTCGGTCTTGTCGACTTCGTTTCTGTAAGAAAGAGTAAAAGAGGGAATGGAATATACACCTTCTCCAACGCTCGAAGGTAATGAAAGTGTATACGTAATTACGATGTAATCATGCTCGTTATCGAAGATTTGACGATCTCCAATCGTTACACCTTCAATCTTACATGGAGAGAGGTCAATTTTATCAACTCCTTCCAAATTCACCGTTATCCCCAGCTTCCACATAACCTGAACGGTCAGATGCAGCGTTTTGCCCGTAATTACCCGGTAATCATCAATAAATGTCCATATTTCAAGCGGTTTATCTGTCAGATCAAATTCCTGTTCTCCTTCTGTCTGCTCCTGAGTTTGGTATTGCTCCTGTGCATTTACGTGAATAGAACCGATACCTAAAAAAACGGCGCTCATGAACAAGCTAATAAAAATATATCTCATCGTCTCCTTCTCCCCCCCCTCCTGATGCGTCTGTCAAAAAATTCCGAGATTTTTTTTATCCAGATTTCTTCGCCTTCCTCGTTAGATAGTGCAAGATGATCTATGTTTAACTGTCTCAATAAAGCCAGGTAAGGTTTTGTTTTTTTTAGTGTTGTTGAAATGTCCAAGGATTTTATCGCACCTGTCTCTACATCCTGGACGGTCAGAAACCCCTTTGCCTCAGGCAAGTCCGTTTCCATCTTATCTGAAATAATGATAGGAATTACCTCATGTAAATAGGATAGTGTTTTAAGCGATTGTTCGTAATTATAAGGAGCTAAAAAATCTGACAGAATAAATACCAGAGCAGTTGACGGTATCTTTTCATTTAAAAATTTAAACGCAATATTTAAATCGGTGCGATTGCTTTGCGGTGTTTCGAGTAAAATATTTTTTATATTTTTTAAAGCTTCTTTTTCGCCGGCCTTGGGTTGAATATAGTTTTCTATCCGATCGGTAAATGTTACAAAGCCTATCTCATTGCCTGTTTCAGATGCAGCGTAAACAATGAGCGAGAGAATGCTTGCTTGAATATCTTCTTTGGTATTTATAAAAGAACCGAACTTCTCCGACCGGCTTTTGTCAACGAGAAATACAATGGTTACTCGTTTATCCACCAATTTCATACGTACATGGAGTTTGCCTGTCTTTGCCGTTGTCTTCCAGTCAACAGATCTGAGATCATCTCCAGGTTGGTATTGTCGGAGTTCGTCAAGTTCCAAGCCATGCGGGGCGTTCAAATAGCTGGAAAATGTCCCATCAAAGAAGTTTCCAATCAATCGTTGTAAATAGAGCCTTATCCTCCTCTTCATCCGGTTTATTCCAATAGGGGGACACGATGCAGTATTTTATCAATGATAGCGTCAGAATCGATGCCCTGGGACTCAGCCTCATGGGTAAGGATGATTCTATGCCGAAGGACTGGATAAGCCATTTTGTGAACATGATCGGGTAATACCATATCCTCTCCATGAATAAATGCATACACGCGTGATGCCTTCGCTAAAGCAATAGATGCCCTTGGTGATGCTCCGTACATTACGAGATCTCTTAACTCACCGTTACTTTCTTCTGGTCTTGTAGCCCTGACCAGTCTTGTTGTGTATTTTACAATGGCAGATTCCTCATGCAAAGGCAACCATTCCGCTATCGTATGTCTTAATGAGAGTAATTCCTTCTGAGATAAAACAACGTTTAAATCCATCTCCTCGTCCCGGATTTGCCTTTCGGTAATTTCTCTTTCATCTCCATATGATGGGTAACATACTTTTAACTTAAACATAAACCGATCTATTTCTGCCTCGGGCAATAAATACGTACCTGATATCTCAATGGGATTTTGAGTCGCCAGCACGAGGAATAATCTCTCTAAATGATATGTCTCCCGGCCGATGGTTACCTGTTTTTCCTGCATCGCCTCAAGAAGAGCGCTTTGCACCTTTGCAGGCGCGCGGTTAATTTCATCAGCAAGTAATAAATTGGTAAATACAGGACCTTTTTGTATCCTGCTTTTCCTCGACTCAGGGTCCCACATTTCAAATCCTGTTATATCGCCGGGAATAAGGTCTGGTGTAAATTGTACCCTTTGAAATTTTGCATCCAGTATATATGCAATAGTTTTTACCGTGATGGTCTTTCCTAGTCCGGGATAACCTTCTAAAAGAATATGCCCGTCTGATAGAAGGGCAATAATAATACCCTCAATCATCTCTTCTTGACCTACAATGACCTTCCCGACTTCCCTTTTTATTTTTTCAATCTTTTCTTTAATAAAGGCACTATTATCCTTCATTTTTATCTGTGGTTTCACAATTTTATTAACCCCCATTATGGTGTGTCAATCCATTGCTAAGTGTTGATAGACTTAGTGCGAGAAAAACTACCACTCTATAGGTTATTTTCAGCCAATACTTTACTTTGAAGTTTAGCGTCGATTATATATTCTCCTTTTTTTGTTTACAAATAAATTATAATTCTTTTTTACTGCAAGTAAACGCACATTCATTAAGATACAACAATGTCAGAATATGTTTTCTGTAATAAAATACTGACTTTTTTACTTTTAAAACATATTGGCATGTTTTGTGCTCCTTTAAATTTACCTACGACTATTTTTACTTCTTATAAAATTATATTGACAGTAAATTTGAAAATGTGTATATATTCGGAGTTTGAAATCATAAATAACTATAATATTACAATTATATTCTTTTACCATAATTACCTATTCTTTAAGAAAGGGGTTTGAAAATGTCATTTTCAAAACCAAATGCGTCGGCAGCAACACGTACAAAAAATAGAACACCTAATGACAGGACGCCTGCCAGTGGTATGTGCTCGGTTTGTGTAGATGAGTGTCCAGGTTTTTGCGAAATTGGAAAGTCAGCCTTCAGGGCTTCAGAAAATTTGTATCCACAACCTTTTGGAGTTATTACTGCCGGAGCAGATAAAGAATATCCCGTAGATTTTTCACATTTAAACATCATGGGTACGGCTGTTGGAGCAGTTGGAATTGCGGCTGACAGCGATAAGGCAATTTTTGAGAACGTAAACGCGGAAACAAGGTTGGGGAAAGATAAAGGAATTAAGCTAAAATTACCGATAATGATACCGGGGTTAGGTTCGACAAACGTTGCAAAAACACATTGGGATGGATTAGCCATTGGTTCTGCAATTTCTGGAACCGGGCTGACAATAGGTGAAAACGTGGGTGGTATGGATGTTAATACCAAGCTGGAAAATGGGAAAATAACCCACTGCCCCGATCTCGAAAATCGCGTAAAAACCTTTCAGAATTGGCAAAAAGACGGCTATGGCATCATCGTAATGCAAGAGAATGTCGAAGACAGCCGATTAGGTGTACTTGAGTACGGTATAAATAAATTAGGCGTCCAGGCCGTAGAAATGAAATGGGGACAAGGCGCTAAGGATATCGGCGGAGAGGTTAAGATTAATAATCTCGAAAAGGCAAGATTGCTAACAGACCGCGGCTATATTGTGCTACCCGATCCATACGACAATGCGGTGGCATCGGTCTTTGGTAAGGCATTTAAGGAATTTGAAAGGCACTCTAGGGTTGGAATGGTCAATGAAGAGGGATTCGTAAAAAGGGTGGAAGCATTAAGAAAGGCAGGCGCAAAATATGTTTTCTTGAAGACGGGCGCTTACAGGCCTGCTGACCTTGCAAGGGCGGTTCGTTATTGTTCAATAGCTGGAGTTGATGTGTTAACCGTAGATGGCGCCGGCGGCGGGACAGGCATGAGCCCCTGGCATATGATGAATGAATGGGGAGTGCCCACCTTGTACATCGCTGCCCTTACCTATAATTATGTGCATAAATTAGCATCAAAGGGTCAGTACGTTCCGGATATTATCCTTGCCGGAGGTTTTGCGTTTGAGGATGATATCTTTAAGGCTATGGCGCTTGGCGCTCCTTATGTCAAGGCTGTTGGTATGGCACGTTCACCGCTCTGTGCGGCACACGTCGGAAAATTAATCGCCGAACAAATTAATAAAAATGCCGTCGACAAGACTATCGAACCTTATGGCAGAACAATGGAAGAAATATTCGTTTTAGCCTCCAGGACAAAGAGACTATTCGGTTCTAACGGCAAGGAAGTCCCTGCGGGGGCGCTTGGAGTTTATTCATATTATCAACGCTTATCCCAGGGTCTGCGGCAATTGATGTGCGGTTCGAGAAAGTTTGCATTGGAACATCTAACACGAAACGATATTGTAACTTTGACACGTGAGGCCGCAGAAGTAACAGGAATAAGATACATCATGGAAGCGGATAGCGAAGAAGCGGAACTGATTCTGGCCGGAAAAGAGAAAGCCAAAGGCAAAACGGTTGTGAAATCAATGCCAAAACAAAAAACAAAGCCAAAAGCAACTTCAAAACCCAAGGCAAAGCCAAAGGGCAAGGCTAAAAGGTAAATAAATTTAATTTCAAATTCCATAATTGAAAAGAGAACATAAAAAGAATACAATGATTTTGTTTTAGTAATACAAATCATTACCACATTTAAAGAAAGGAGACTGCCATGAGTAAGAAATGGGTTACGCTGTGTTTAGCGGGATGTTTTGGCGTGATGTTGGGAATAGCAGGGGTAAATTCATCTTCTGCGTTTGCAGCAGAAGGCAAAAAATTGGCTATGGAAGGTACAGTTTTCGACCTTAAAGCCTCTTCATCACTAACAGTTTATGGATATGTATCAGATAAGGCATTTCATCCGGTTGAAGGCGCAAAAGTGACGGCAAAGCCTTCGAAAGGAAGTTCAGAATCTGCCACAACGGAAATCAACGGTAGTTATAGTCTTAACGTTGTGCCAGGCATGAATTATACCTTGAGTGCTGCCAAGGGAAGCAAAAAGGCCAAGGCTGTTAAGCTTAGGATAAAGGATAGTGAAGAGAGCGACCTTATTGTCAATTTTCAGTTAAAATAATATTTCTAGATAAAATTCTTTTAAATAACCATCTTGGAATTTTTATTAAAAGGGTTTTTCGGTATCTTTTAAGGTATGGAAAAACCCTTTTTTATTCATTATGGAATATAGAAAAACCATCCCAAAGGCTGCGATATTTCTCCTAACCGGTCTGCTCGCAACTTTTTCTTACGCTTCAGAAACAAAGAGTCCTGTAACTAAAGAAAACCATCCGTCGCTGCTCCTAATCACCGTAGATACCCTGCGCGCCGACCGCCTGCCGTTTTACGGATATAAAAGGAATACCGCTCCTTTTTTAGGAAAGCTCGCTGAGCATGGAATCCTCTTCACGAACGCTTACAGTACTTCATCATGGACAGTTCCCGCTGTAACTTCTTTGGTAACAGGCGTATATCCATCCTCGCACGGAGTAACACACGGATTCATTAAAAAGAAGCATATTTACAAACAAGAAATCGTCCCACAGACGTTGCCTAATTTGCCTGAACAACTGCGCACTCTGGGATATCGAACTTATGGCGTAACCGCCAACTATCATCTTACGAAAGAACTTGGTTTTGGACGGGGATTTGACCGCTACACCTGCGTCGGGTTTTGTGCCGCAGAAAAAGTCAATCAATCCTTTCTCAGGTGGAAACACGAAATCGAAACACATAATGGCCCCGTCTTTATCTGGCTACATTACTTCGATCCCCACATCCCATACATAGCCAGACAACCGTGGCTGAAACAATACCAAAACGACGAAACAGAAATAGAATCCGGCAGGATTAACTCGTTATATCGCCCTGTACTGCTGCGTCAGGAAATCAAAAAGAAAGGCCAGCGCATTCTCACTCTGGCTAAATCACATTACGATTCGGAAATCAACTATTGTGACGAGCAAATCAAAAAACTATTTCAAGAATTCCCATCCCTGGATAAATATGTCCTTGTTTTCACTGCCGATCACGGGGAAGAATTCAGAGAACACGGACAGCTTGGCCACGCCAGAAATCTCCATAACGAGACCGTACGCATTCCCTTTTTTATACGGCTGCCTGAAGCAGTATCCGCTGCTAACTCTAAAGAAATTGCCAGTTTAGTCGATGTTGCGCCTACATTGCTGGCTATTGCGGGAGGTAAAGCACCGCTATCCTGGCAGGGGCGCACATTGATCGATCAGAGAGGGCATGTTTCTCCACGAGAAGAAAGATATGTACTTACCCAACTTCATAATGGCATTGCTCCTCCACAGAATGCCCTCATTGGGTCAAACTGGAAACTGATTGTTAATGATAAAACCCAGGACAAAGAACTTTACAATCTCATGGACGATCCCGCGGAGCGGAAAAACCTGACGACTTTACAACCTGAAAAAACGAAACATCAAGGCGAAATCCTTCAGAAACTTGTTCTTTCTCTGGCGCCTGCACCCAAGACAGGCAAGAATAAACCCCTTCAGAAAGACAAAGAAGAAATGCTGCGGAGCCTCGGTTACATACAATAGAACGGTGAAAACCAATTCGCCAAAGGATGCTCATTACTCCACGGTTTTCCCCCTTTGACAGAATTATATAATATTCAAAACGTGTGTAATAATCAGCCATCTTTCCCATACTTCATTTCCATAACGAAATTCCGTACCCTATTCTTCTCCCTGATTATTTTCTCTTCCTTTACTATTTTTTATCACTTGGGCAGCAACAGCATTCACAATGGAGATGAAGCGCTGTATGCCATTATTTCACGAGAAATGTTGATTTCAGGAGATTGGGTTACCCCCCGTAGCGGGGGAGAACCCTGTTTCAACAAACCTCCGTTGAAATTCTGGCTGACAGCAGCGTCTTTCCGTTTCTTTGGAACTTCCGAATGGGTAATCCGGTTCTGGTCAGCGTTGTCGGCTGCAGCATGTATTTTCTTTACCGTTTTACTGGCGAAAAAATTATTTGGCGAAAAAGAGGCCTTATGGTCCGGGTTCTCTCTCACAACATGTTTTCATTTTATTTATGAGCATTGCGCCAGGACGGGCGAAATGGACGCTATCCTATTATTTTTCCTGGTAAGCAGTATGTACTTATTGATTCGCAGTGAGAAAAATCCACGCTTGTTACTGGTTAGTTCGGCTGTAATGGGGTTAGCGTCGCTTACAAAAAATTTTGCCGGCTTTTTGCCATTTGGGATCGGGCTTCTATACCTGCTAGTTACCGGGAAATGGAGGGACTACCGTGTCTCCGGAGTCATTCAGGCCGTTCTCTTGTTCCTGATCATTTCTACCGGCTGGATTATTGCAATGATCCTCATGCATAAAAAAGCATTTCTTGACGAATTTTTTATACAACAGGTTTATAACCGGGCGACCTCGACAGAATACGGTATAGGGGTAAATGAGGCTAAAAGTTTGACCGGCGGAATTCTTTTTATCGGGAAAACAATTTTGAAAGGTTTTTATCCCTGGTCATTGCTGTTGATTCCGTGTTCGGTCTGGGCATTTTTTCAGATCCCCCAGTGGAGAAAAGACGGACGAATCCTTCTGCTCATATGGTTGGTAGGTTTCGGAATTGTGCTTCTTCTCTGTAAAAACAAACTGCACTGGTATGTGTTGCCGTTTTATCCGGCAGCTTCCATCCTGATAGGAAAATTCATTACCGAGGCCTTTTCTGTTGACAGAACTGACTGGAAGAACACACTATCTTGTGTATTCCTGTTTTGCGGATTTTTTCTCTTGCTCCCAAACTACAGTTATAATCTCTTTTCTCTCAGGGCAGTAGAATCAAGGGTTTCCACATTGGTTCTCAATCCACATCCTATAGCTGCACTCTTGTTCATCGCAGGTAGTATTATAATCTGGATATTCATCGCCAGAAAATTTTCCCGCCTAATCAATTATTTCATTCCGGCGGTATTGCTGGTTTATGCAGCAACCTTTGTCATGCTGCCTTTACGTTATGCCTCCCATCAGTCAGAAATCCAAAAACTAACGACAGCGATCTCTCAACAGACCAAAACTTCCGGGTGCGCACTTTATTTCTGGGGCATACCCGAAACTGTTTTTGAACATACAGATTTACTCTGGAAACCCCCCAAAATAGCAAAATGGTATTTCAGCATCATACCAAATACCCATATTTCTTTTTTGACGGCAGACGAAGACGAGATATGCCGACGATTAGAAACGGGAGGAAGCAACTTGTTTCTCATGCCCAATCGGTATTATCAACAAATCCAATCTGCCTGTCCTCATCAGGTGCTGGCATCCCAGCTTGTTCGTGGAAATACCTATGTCCTTGTAAGCCCTGTAAAAAAATGATAAAAAAGCTACGGAGACAAATCGTGATTTAGCTTGAGAATGTTCCATGAAAGGCTTATATTTATAGGACAATGAATAAAAAACGTTATTATTCCCCCGTCCTTCTTATCATCTTCATTTCTTTTCTGGTTTATCTCAACGCCTTAAGAAATGGTTTTGTCTGGGATGATATGGTTTTAATTGCTGATAACGAAGGAATTAACAAATGGGGCTGCTTCTGGGAAAATTTTGTAAGGGATTTTTTTGACACAACCGATGATACCATCGAATTCAAATATGGTTACTATCGTCCCATTATAAGCCTCAGTTATATGATCGATTATGCCCTGTGGGGGCTAAAACCGTGGGGTTTCCATCTTTCAAATATCATTTTTCATACCATTAGCTGTGTCCTCGTTTACTTGATATTTAACTCTTTATTCAACAATCGCTCTATCTCTATCACCACTTCTTTATTATTTGCCTGCCATCCGATTCATACAGAATCGGTAACATGGATATCCGGACGTACTGATATTATCGCCGGAATGTTCTTTTTATCCGCTTTTTACTTATACCAAAAAGCAATACATTCCCCGTTACCAGGCGAAAGAAATAGTTCTCTCTGCAATCGGGAAGTGTTAAAACTATTTTATAAACAGAGTAAAATATTTTATGTATGCTCAATTATCTTATTTGCTGTTGCGATGCTTTGTAAAGAGATGGTGGCAACGTTACCTTTTTTAATAATTGCCTATACTCATTTTTTCGTGGGATTGAGGAATGGAAGGCAATGTAAAATATCTCTCCTTTTAAGTACACCTTATTTTTTCGTCATCCTTTTATACGGCATCATTCGATTTACTATTTTAGGAATTCATACCGTAGACAATCCGGGCGGGGAGGAAATGAAGGGCTTTTACCCCACCCTTTTTTCTTTCACAAAAACCATTTTCATTTATTTATGTAAACTCATTTATCCCGCACACCTGAACGCATACATTCAAAATCCCATGTCTTTTTCTATAACCGAACCCACGGTTTTTTCATCCGCCATCGGGGTTTCTTTTCTTATTTTTTTGATCGTATGGTTGAAAAAACGATGGGCTGGCATGTCTTTTCTGATACTTTTTTACTTAGTAACATTATTGCCCCTGTCTAATTTTATTCGTATCTCAGCTCCCTGGGATATGGGCTTTGTCACGGCAGAAAGGTTTTTATATATTCCTTCTCTCGGTTTTTGTGGCATAATATCGGTATTATTGACCACTGCCTGGAAATCCTGGAAGCGCTCATTTTCAATATTGAGGTATACAACGATTTCGCTGTTCATTGCGCTTTTAATCTTTTATTCAGGTCAAACGCTCTTAAGAAATCGGGATTGGATTGATGAAAAGACCTTTTTCTCAAAGACCCTGAAAGAAGCGCCGAATGCGGCGCTGCTCCATCATGCAATGGGAAACGTGTATGTCAGGGAAGAAAACTACGAGAGAGCGCTGGGCTATTATAAAAATTCACTGGAATTGTATCCGCTCTACCACGCTGCATACAATAATATCGGTACGATATACAGCAAACAGGGACTTTATGACCAGGCGCTAGCTGCGTTCAAGGAAGCTATAAAAATAAACCCTGATTACATACAGTCCCACTTTAACCTGGGAACAACCTATTACCAGAAAGGAATGACAGAGGATGCCTCCCGTGAATTCAAAATAGTCCTTACCTTTAACAAAAATTACGTGAAGGCGCACAACAATTTAGGTATCATTTATGCTGAAAACGGGCAGTTACATGAAGCCATTGCAGAATTTGAAGAGGTGCTTAAGCTCGATCCCCACAGCGAAAAAGCCCTGAATAATCTGGCAATAATCAAAGAAGAATTGGCAAGCAAATCTCTAAACAAAAACTTATAATGTTGTAACAATTTAGTTTTTTGAAAAATCTTAATAAAAAGTTGCTTTACTAATCTGTATGGAAATCAAAGCATTTTGTCATCCTAAAACACACCCCCGACCCCTCTTTTTAGAGGGGAGAGCAGAAGTCCCCTCTAAAAAGAGGGGATTTAGGGGTGTGTATAATGTGTTTCAAAAGACTAAACTGTTACATCATGGTAAACTTCAATGAAGATTGCGCTGGTAGTGTATCAGTTTATAAAGGAAAAGGGTGGAGTGGAAAGTTACGTGTTCAACTTATCCAGACAACTCCTCAATCACGGTTATGAAATTCACGTATTCGCACACCGATTCCGTCAGGATCAAGAGAAGGGACTTGTTTTTCATTACGTCCCGGCCATTACCTTATGGTCTCCTTTAAAATACTGGACATTTGCCATAAATGCTCCAAAAATAGTCAAAAAAACGGGAATACAATTTGATATCGTTCATGGATTTACACAAACACTATTTCAAGATATTTACCGGGTCGGCGGTGGATGTCACTGGGATTATATGATGCACACCTACCCCCTAATGCACACGGCATTTGGCAGGATAGTCATGTGCCTGAATCCGAGGCACTCAAGCCTGCTCCTCCTTGAAAAGATTATTTTTAAACAAAAACGCTACAGGCAAATCACCTGCATTTCAGAACAATGCAAAAGAGAAATCATGCACCATTACAAATTGCCCGCAAATGACATTGGGGTTATTCATAATGGCGTAGATACCGATGCCTTTACGCCTCGCATGAGACTGCAATATAGAGATACAGTAAGGGCAAAATACCGTATCGCATCAGACGAAGTTCTTTTGCTGTTCGTTGGTTCTGGGTTTAAGAGAAAGGGTTTAAAATATGTTATAGATGCATTTCCTTTCATTAAAGACAAAAAGATAAAACTGCTCGTTGTAGGGAAAGGAAAGGTCCGAAAGTACCAGAAACTTGCAAAAGATAATGGCATTACTGATAAGATAATCTTTGCCGGTGTTTACAAAAATATCCAGGAAATATATGTCGCAGGTGATATTTTTGTTTTCCCGAGTGAGTACGATGCCTTTGGCACGGCCTGTCTCGAGGCGATGGCATCGGGACTCCCGGTCATTGCCAGCAAAACCAGCGGGGTATCGGAGATTATAAACCACGGTACGGATGGATTTATTATTAATCATCCTATCGCTGCTGAAGAAATAGCAAATTATATTACCGTCCTTTTAGAAAAGGAAAAAAGGGAGCAAATAGGCGCTGCCGCAAGAAAAAAATCAGAGATATTCTCTCTTAAGGCCAATGTTACAAAAACACTCGATATCTACCAAAAAGTATTAAATATCCACCGTTAAAAATCCATGACAAATTATCAAATCTTACATAATACCCGTTGGATAACAAAAGACATTTCTTTGGACATTTTAGAAAAAATGACAGTCTCTATAGACAGCGGGAAAGATTGTGAAATCATACGGAGCGGATATTTCAAGAAGGTGTTAAAATATACCCACAATCAGGCATCTTTCTATATAAAACAATATACTACAAGACACTTCAGAGACGCCATTAAATCAGTGTTTTCCCTATCAAAGGCACGGAAAGAATGGAATAAAAGTCATGAACTCCTCAAGAATCACCTGCTCACAGCAGAGCCAGTTGCTGTGGGAGAAAAGAGACGTTTTGGGATACTGAAAGATTGCTATATAATTTCAAAGGCAATACCCAATACACTGTCCGTGAAGGAACTATTACTGGCCATCCAACAATCCCCGTCTGGTTATAATCCATCGCAGAAAAATCTCTTGATGAAGAATCTCATTTCTTACGTTAAGACGATGCACAATTGCGGCATTTTTCACGGTGAACTCCACGCCGAAAACATACTCGTGAATCCGAACAACACAACAGTATTTTACCTCCTTGATCTCGGACGCACTCAATTTACGAAAAAATTACCACTATCCTGGAGTATTCAGGAACTATCGAGATTAGCATATTCTATTATCGATACTTGCACAAACGAAGAAATAAAAGAGTTGATAACCAATTACACAAACCAGCCATCGGAATCCAAAGACAGGGAGATTTTTCACAAGGCAGTCTTTAAAGAAATTTCCGGGATTAAGCGCAGGCTCTGGCACAGCAGGGCAAGAAAATGCTTCAAAAACAATAACGTATTTAAATGCACGACGCATGGCAATTACAAAATACACACACGAAATGAATGGGCGGTAAACAAGCTGATTGATTTAATCAGAAACCATAACTTCTCCATAAAAGAGAATCTCCCTGGCATCCTAAAAATATCAGCAAAAATAGCCATTACACGTCTGCCGGCATCTCACGAGACTACTGAAAGTGTATGCATAAAAGAGTATAAATATCCATCCTTGTTCAAGAGATTTTTGTATTCCTTTTGTAATTCTCCTGCGCGGAGGGCGTGGTTTGCCGCTCACGGTTTAATAGCATTAAACGTCAAAACGCCCAAACCTATTGCATTACTCGAGGAAAAAAGATTCGGTATTCTCCGGAAGAGTTTTATTATCACGGAAGATATTACCACCTCTCTGCCGTGTAACAAATATATTAGCGAAACGTTTCACAATCCTTATGATAAGACTGCTTCCGGAAAAAAACGAATCTTTCTTTCTTGCCTGGCAGCGTCTTTCCGACAACTTCATGACTCCGGTATATATCACCGTGATTTAAAGGCAAATAATATTATGATTATGGAGTTACCGGATACATGGAATTTTTTTTATCTGGATTTAGATCGGGTATTTTTTGATAAAACAATTACCCTTAAAAAAAAGATTAAAAATTTATCTCAGTTAAATGCATCCTTATCTAACTGTATTACTTACACTGATAGGTTACGATTCTACCGGGCGTACGCTGGCATAGAAAGTCTTGATAGCAAAAATAAACGAATATTACAAGCAATTATCCAATTAAGCTTACACCGAAAACATGTATGGAATCCAAAAATACACATTCCACAAGTTTCACAGATAAATTAAAAGTCTATTTTCTTATACAGGAATGGGAACATCCCGCAAGCAGATACAGGGTATTGCAATACGTTCCTTATCTTAAAGAATCACACATAGAGTCAAAGGTTGCGCTCTTCCCTGACTCTTTTCGTAAGTGGATGAAACTATTTTCAAAGATTCAGGATTACGATATAATCTTTATTCAAAAAAAACGGCTGTGGCGCTGGCAACTCTGGTATCTCAGGAGAAAGCACATTAAAATTATCTATGACTTCGATGACGCCGTTATGTTTAAAAGCCCAGTGGACGGAGGCGGTAAATCTTTTAAACGAGAAAGAACATTTGCCAGAATGGTAAGGTACAGCAATCTCATTATAGCCGGAAATCAATATTTAAAAGCACAGGCATTGCCATACAATAAAAATATAGCCATCATCCCCACAGCGATTGATACGAGTAAATACACCATGAAAGATTATAGCAGGAATAAAGAAAAGGTTACTATCGGGTGGATTGGCAGCAAGTCTTCACTTCCGTTCTTGAAGGAATTGACTCCTGCCTTTGATCACCTGGCAAACCACTACAATAACATAGAACTGAAGATTATCTGTAACGATTTCTTTGATTGTGAAAAAATGCCCGTTATTAAAAAAACTTGGGCTTTAGAGGATGAAAATTCAGATTTACAGGATATCGATATCGGTCTGGCGCCGCTGCCCAATCATGAATGGACAAAAGGCAAATGCGCCACAAAGTTACTCCAATATCTTTCTATAGGAATTCCCGTTGTCTGCTCTCCCGTGGGTGTACACAATGAAATTATACAGGAAGGCGTTAATGGTTTATTTGCAGCTTCCATAGAAGAGTGGATAGAAAGAATAGCCCTTCTCATAAAGGATAAGACCCTTCGGGAACGCATGGGACTCGAAGGTAAAATAACGGTGGAATCACATTATTCGCTAAAGGCCAATGTCCCAAAATTCATTAATGACATCAAAGGAATTTAATATCGTGACTGACAATTTACCTCTCGTAAGTATAATATTACCTACCTATAATTGTGCTGCTTTTTTGCCGCATTCAATAGGAACAATTTTATCACAGACATACAATTCTTATGAGATCATTGTAATAGATGATGGATCCACCGATAACACAAAAGAAGTCTTATATCCGGTTATGCAAAGGATAAAATATATTCGATTAGAACAAAACAAAGGGCTACCCACGGCAAGAAATATCGGTATCCGATCGGCTCAAGGAAAATATACAGCATTTATTGATACGGATGACCTCTGGTTACCTGAAAAATTACAGACTGATATTGAATATTTTGAAACACACCCTGAGGTTAGTATGGTATATTCAAAACACATAAATATAGATGAAAAAGGGGACGATCTTGATGGAAACACAAAGAGACAATTGCCGTCCGGCAATATTTTTACACAATTATTTTCTGAACAGAATTTTATAATTACCTCATCCGTGGTTGTGCGAAAAGAGGTATTTGAAACAACGGGTTTATTCGACGAACAGCTTTTTAACTGTCAGGACTGGGATATGTGGTTACGGATTGCATTCCACTTTCAAGTCGCGGGGATTAATAAACCACTCGTTAAATACAGGCATAATCCCCATTCTTTAAGTAAGAACAGGAATAATGTTTTAAAATATCAAAAAATAGTCATCGATAAAATATATAATAAGTTTAAGAACAAAGAAAATGGCATTCATGAGAAACTTTATAAAAAGCGGTTAGCTTCACATTATGCAAAAGTCGGTCGATACTATTTAAGAATAGGGGATAAAAATCGTGCGAATGAAAATTTCGGTTTATCCTTAAAAAATGCTCCTTTAAATTTCAGATCGCTAAGATACTACTTATGTACATTCTTTCATAAATCAAAATAGTTGGATGCTAATTACATAAATGATTGATCTGTGTTTTATCATAGTAAACTGGAATACAAGGCAGTTATTACTCGATTGCATTAATTCCATTATTACGACAATTAATGCTCTTACTTACCAAATATATGTGGTGGATAATGGCTCTGTGGATGATAGCGTTAAGGCTGTCCGCGAACGATTCCCACAGGTTATTGTCATTGAGAATCTGGAAAATAAGGGATTTGCCGCTGCTGTGAATCAAGCCCTGGGAAAAAATGCAGCAACCTACAGCGTATTAATCAATACGGATACACTCTTGCACAAAAATGCCATTCGTGTCATGTATTCATTCATGGAGCAGCACAAAGACGTCGGAATTGTCGGATCTCAACTTGAAAAACCAGACGGTACAAGGCAACACAGTTATGACAATTATCCGACTTTGGCAACGGAGCTTTTTAACAAAAGTTTATTGCAATGGCTCTTCCCTTATAGATATCCAAGCAAGAAACAATCCATCGTACAACCTATGGAAGTTGAATCAGTTATTGGGGCGTGTATGATGATAAGAAACGAGGCTATTAAAAATGTCGGGAAATTAGATGAAGATTATTTCTTTTTTCTCGAGGAAACCGACTGGTGCTACCGCATGCAAAAGGCGGGCTGGAAGGTGTATCATGTACCCGAAGCCAGGGTCGTTCACCTTGGTGGACAAAGCAAAAAAATGGCGCCCTGGCAATCACAGATAGAGTATTGTCGTTCACTCTACATTTTTTTTAAAAAAAATAGAGCTGTTGTGTCATATAGAGTATTCAGGACATTTTATTTAGTAAAAATTCTGATAAACTTTATCGCAAACTTTATCAGCAATGTATTCGTATTATTTCAAAATCGAAAGTTGCGTTATCGGTTATCCCTATATACCATGCTTTTAGGATGGCATCTTTTATTATGCCCCGATTGGATGGGTTTAAAACCGGGAAAAAAATCGTGAATATAAAAATTACAGCCTATACAAGTCGAATTTCAGAATGCGCCTTTATTGCCTACTTTTTTATCCTCTCTTTTTTCCCATACAGCGCAGATATCATTAAATTACTGTGTTTTCTAACCATAATAGGCAGCTGGATGATAATGATGCTATCTGAAAAGAAAATGCTGTTTACTAAAACATCAATTAATATACCTATCTTTTCATTCCTTTTGTGCTCATTGGCAGCTTCATTTTATTCAGCTCATATCAAAAACAGTCTTGAAACCGTACTGCATGATTATCTCACCTATTTCCTTATCTTTTTTTGCATGATTAATACTATTCGTAGTCCAGAACAAATCAATCGGGCAGTAAAAGCCATGCTTATTACGTGTGGATTGGTATGCGCGTATGGGGTATATGGATATTATACGGGGATTGCAATACGTGATGAAAGACTTGTGGCCACCTTTGAATATCATTCCCGCATCGCAAAATACATATCATTATTACTGCCCATCGCCGTATGTCTGTTTTTCTGGTACAAAGACAAATTGTCTCGTCTATCCCTTTCTCTCTTTGTAATCTTGTGCAGCTTTTCCCTGATTTTAACCATGAGCAGAACCAGCTGGGTGGCTATTTTCATTGCAATGATTTTTATCGGTTTTGCCACTCAAAAGAAATTACTAATGGCAGTATTTATCGGCGTGTGTGGATTGCTTATTTTCATCTTGCCTTCTAAATTTATTACCCACGCTACAACAATCACACAGGTTAATAAATTGTTTACTTCGAAAAAGATACTTGGAGAACGGTTGTTATGCTGGAAGGCATCCATTGCCATAATCCAGGATCATCCTTTGCTGGGGATTGGACCTGGGAAAAGAAATTTTCGAGATGCCTATCAACGATATAGAGAAAAAATAAAAACCAAAGAACCGTCACAAAAAAAAGAAACTGTTTCCGTAAAACGCACGGAAACGCAGGACAAAAAAAAGACTGTAACCAGGAGGATTGAAAAACTATCCCATGCACACAATATCTTCTTGCATATATGGGCGGAAACAGGAATTATCGGCCTGTTGTCCTTCTTGTGGCTGTTTGCAACGGTATTTTATGCGGCAATAAAATCATGGCGGTTTTCAAACGGAGGATACGAAAAGATGCTTTTGCTGGGAATCACAGCGTGTCTTATTGCCATCTTTTCACACGGACTTACAGACAGTTTCTGGAAAAAACCCGACGCATTATTTCTCTGGTACATTATCAGTATACTATTTGTCGTTATTCACACTATGTCAATCACATCCAAAGATAAGAGGGGAAAAAGAATCTATGAAGAAGATGCCTCTTACCATTGAATTGGAACCCGGCGCGTATCATTGGTGTGCGTGCGGGAATACGAAAAACGAGCCGTTCTGTGACGGTTCACATAAGGGAACGGATAAAAAACCTCACCCGTTTAAAATTGTGCTGAAAAGAAAATATGTAATTTGCAATTGCTATTTAACAAAAAATCCGCCATTCTGTGACGGTGTCTGCCGCAAACTCAAAGAGCGTGAAGCATAAATGGAATTAAAATATGGTTGATTTATCCAACCAAAAGATGTATTGTTTCCGTTAATACTTGGCACACTCAACATGCCGTAACAATTCAAAATTTCAGTTATCAAAATCCGCTGTTACAGCAGGAAACGCACAGGAGGATTAGAAATGGGCAAACCAAAACGAATCCTTGTTGTGGATGACGATGAGCAAAACCGGGAACTGTTGGTGGCAATGCTGGAAGCTTTGGGTTATGAAACCGAAGTTGCCGTAGATGGATTTGACGCACTGGGCAAACTGGGTTTGGACATTGACCTGGTGTTATTAGACGTAATGATGCCAGGTATGGACGGATTTGAAGTAACACGCAAAATTCGCAGCACCCCCCCTTATAGCGATTTACCAGTCGTTATGGTGACCGCTCTGACGAGCAAAGAAGATCGGGTAAGAGCCGTTGAAGTTGGCGCCAACGATTTCATTTCAAAACCTGTTGATAAAACAGAGCTCACGGTGCGCACGGTATCACTCCTCAAGATGAAGGAACACCAGGATACCATAAAACAGTACCAGAAAGAATTGGAAGACAAGGTTGAAAAAAGAACTGCGGATTTACGCGCTGTCCTTTCAGAAAAAATAGATGCTCACCGGAGAATCTATCAGGCACATTTGGACACAATTAATCGTCTTGTAATAGCCGCTGAATACAAGGACGAGGATACCGCTGACCACATTAAGCGCATGAGCAGTTATTGTGCACTCCTGGCAAAAGCGCTCAAACTAACCCCACAGGAGATCGAGGTTCTTTATTATGCCAGTTCCATGCATGACGTCGGCAAGATAGGCATACCGGATCACATCCTTCTGAAACCTGGCAAGCACAACCCTGAGGAGTGGGAAATAATGAAACAGCATACCACTATTGGAGGCTATATTCTTGACAACTCTCCCTCTGAATTACTGCAGTCAGGAGAAATTATTGCCCTGTCGCATCATGAAAAATGGGATGGCAGTGGGTATCCGAAAGGGCTGTCAGGAGAAAATATTCCACTTCTGGGACGCATTTGCGCCGTAACCGACGTCTATGATGCGTTGACAAGTAAACGTCCATACAAAGAGGCATTTTCGAATGAAAAATCCATGGAAATTATGAAGGAAGGAAGTGGCAAACATTTTGATCCAAACCTTATCAGCATATTTTTCAAGAATCTTGACGAGGTCTTTGCAATACAGAAAAAATTTAAAACAGGTGGCCCTCTTAAAGAAAACGAGAGGTTCTCTCCTGAGTACCCGGAATTTCTGCGGCAGATCATGTATCATGTATGAGGCAAAAACCATTAATTAATATGAAAAGTAACGACGATGGATTAAGGCTGCTCCTGTCGAAAATTTATGAAGAAAGGGGGTTTGATTTCAGGCAGTATAATACCAATATGCTGGAGCGTCGATTAGCAAGGAGATTGTCCACAACCGGGGCTAAAACATATCAGGAGTATGCAAGAGTACTGGATGTTGATTCGAGTGAATACGAGAAACTCTTCGACGGCCTCACCATAAATGTAAGCCATTTTTTCAGAGATCCTTTAGTCTTTGAACTCCTTTATAAGGTTGTTTTGCCTGAAATGATCGCTTATAAAGCGCAGCATGGGGATACGTATATAAGGACATGGAGCGCCGGATGCGCCCAGGGCGAGGAACCTTATTCCGTTGCCATTCTGCTGACCGAACTACTGGGAGAGCAATTAAACGATTACCATGTAACCATATATGCAACCGACATCGATCGTAATGCACTCGATAAGGCAAAGATTGGGGAATACCAGGAGTCCGGTGTTTTAGAGGTAAAGAAAGGTTTCCTGGACAAATATTTCTCTCATAACAGAAGTTACAAGATCAAGGAATCTATTAAAGAATTGGTTGATTTTAGTTTTCACGATCTGGCGTCTGAAAAGTTTATAGCCCCGCCAAGAAGCGTTTTTGCTAATTTTGATCTTATTTTATGCAGAAATGTGCTTATCTATTTTACCAGAGAACTTCAGAGAAAGGTACTCAGCAATCTTGAAGCCGCGCTCAATAAAGGAGGTTATCTGGTGCTGGGAGAAACCGAAACATTACCCATGAATATGCAAAAAGATTTTATCTGCAAAGATGGCATGTGCAAGATTTATCAAAAATTATAAAAAGCTATAAGAAACAAAAATGTAAGGAATATCTGCCATGAACGCGAAAGAATTGGTAGGTGGCGCTCTGTGGAAGAAACTGATGATGCTATTTTTGGCCATTTCAATAGTGCCCGTTGGCATTATCAGTTATTTGGCTTATCGTTCAGCCAAAATAGACCTGAAGCGGAAGATTTACAATGAGCTTACCGCCATCGCCGCTGCCAAAAAAGACCACATCTCACAACTCATAAAACTTCGTCAGGAACAGGTGCTGCTGGTTGCCAATAGCTATCTCTACCGCACAGCTTTGGTGAAAATAAACCAGAAACACCCGGATACATACCAGCTCAAAGCAGATATGAAAAATGCCTTAAAACATCAATCGGAAATCGTTGAATCATTTTATAAAGTCTCTATTACCGATGCAAACGGAAAAATTGTTGCATCAACTCATGCTAAGGATTTAGGGAAAGATGTTTCCGAAAACGACGTCTTCATACATGGGATGAAAGGCGTTTACCTGAAAGATTTTCATTTTGAACCGTATATAAAAGAAAAGAAACCTGTATATACGATTGCTGCGCCCATAGTTGACGAGACAAATAATAAACCACAAGGGGTAGTGATTGCCACAATGAAGGGACACGTCATTACTGAAATTTTAATTGATTATTCCGGATTAGGCAAAACAGGCGAGATACTTTTGGTAAAGAAATTCGGTGATGAGATAGTATTTTTAAATAATCCAAGGTTTGACCCCGATGCGGCGCTTAAGCGTAAACTATCGATACATGCTGAACACGGGTTGCCAATAATTCTAGGCGCAAGCGGGCAGGAGGGCATTATGGAAACAACTGACTACCGTGGAGTAGCAGTGCTATCGGCATATTGCCATATTGCCGTTGGCAATTGGGGTTTGGTTTGTAAGATTGATGCCTGTGAGGCATTTTTACCACTCACCGCTCTAAGAAATCGGATATTGTACTTAGGCATTGCAACAATACTTATCGTTGCGGCAATTGCCTATTTCAGCGGTGTCAGAATTACAAAACCACTCGTGAAACTTGCCCTTGCTTCTGAAAAGATAAGCGAGGGCGATCTGAAGGTAAAATTGGACGTCGTAAACACCCGTGATGAAATAGGTATTTTGTCGAGGTCTTTTTCTGTGATGACGGTGAAACTCCGGGAATTATATGCGAGCCTGGAGAAAAAGGTAGAAGAGCGCACCTATGCGCTGGAAGCGGCTAATAAGGAATTGAAAAAGCAGCAGGAATTTGAACTGGCGTATAATGAGATTGTGACAATAATTAATGCCTCAATGGGAACAGAGAAATTGTTATCAGAGAGTCTGAATAAGATATCCTCCTTTACCAACTCGCAGACAGGGATTATCTATCTATACGATGAGAAGGAACGTATGCTCAAAGTGGGCGCCGGCTACTCGATTTACGATAGCGATATAAAATCGAAAATGTTTGGTCTGGGCGTAGGCATCCCCGGACAGGTTGCGCAGGAAAAGAAGTATCTTCTGATCAGGGATATTCCTGCAGATACTCTCTTTACAATAAGAAGCGGCATAGGAGACGTTTTACCACGCAGCATAAGCTGCTTCCCTATCGTTCTTCAGGAAAGGTTACTGGGGGTTCTGGTTTTGGCGAGCTTAAAAGATTACCCTGACGAGATGATTGAGTTTGTAAATACCGTAAGTCAGCAATTGGCGGTAGCCATAAGTAATTTGCAGGCATACCAGCTTATCCAAAGGCAGACGGAAGAGCTTCAGCAAAAGAATGAAGAGATGGCTTCACAAAATGAAGAGTTGCACAGTCAGTCTGAAGAATTGCGCGTGCAGCAGGTGGCGCTTGAAGAAAAGAACCGGGAAGTTGCTATGGCAAATCGGGCGAAATCGGAGTTTCTCGCAAATATGTCGCATGAGTTGAGAACACCGCTCAATTCCATAATTGGTTTTTCTGAAGTGCTTGAGGACCAGTCGTTTGGCACGCTGAATGAAAAACAGAAAAAATATGTTCAAAATATTCATACCAGCGGAATGCATCTTTTGCAGTTGATTAACGACATCCTTGATTTATCCAAGGTTGAAGCCGGAAAAATACAATTACAGTATGAGGAATTTTCCCTGCCTGAGATATTACACGATGTCAAGTCCCTTATAAAAACGCAGGCAGACAAAAAGAATATTCTCTTTGGCATAGAAACAGATGAACAGGTAACTTCTCTTGGCGCTGACAAGCAGAAATTCAAACAAATTATGCTTAATCTCCTGAGCAACGCACTAAAATTTACTCCAAAAGGCGGCAAAATTACTGTAAAGGTACGGAGTGTGAATGGATATGCACAAATATCGGTTTCCGACACGGGCATCGGAATAAAACAAGAAAACATAGGGCGCATCTTTGAAAAATTCCAGCAGATTGATAGTAAAACAGCCCGCGAGTACGGTGGAACCGGACTGGGGCTTGCGCTATCCAGGAAGTTTGTGGAAATGCACGGCGGGAAAATATGGGTAGAAAGCGAATACGGAAAAGGAAGTACATTTACTTTTACCATACCTTTGAAACTCATAAGCAAGACACCCGCCGAAGAAATAACATTAGTAAAAGAACGAGAACAAGAGAAGGAAAATTCTCTCATTTTAGTGGTGGAAGACGACCCAAAATCCAGTGAATTATTAAAAATCTTTCTTACTCAGAAAGGCTACAAAGTTGCAACGGCTTTTAATGGAGATGAGGCAATTACGAAAGCAAAAGAACTAAAACCCATGGCAATAACTCTGGATATTATCCTCCCTCTCAAGAACGGCTGGGACGTTTTAAAGGAATTAAAAAAAATACCGGAAACTCAAAACATACCGGTTATTGTCATTTCAATTATTGACGAAAAGAAACATGGGTTTAGTCTTGGAGCCCTTGATTATCTTATGAAGCCGGTCAATAAAGAAGAACTTCTCATGAAATTAGAATACTACGGTTTAACGGTAAAACCAGAAGGCGGGCTAATGGATATCTTGGTTATTGACGATGAGCGCGAAACAGTAGAGATGGTGTCCAACATTTTGGAAAGCCGGGGTTATCGCGTTGGCAAGGCTTATGGCGGACACGAAGGGATTTGCCTCGCTGTTAAGAAAAAATTCGACCTGATCATTCTTGACCTCATAATGCCAGAGATAGACGGCTTTGATGTCGTTGATGAACTAAAAAAACACGACATATCGAAGGATGTGCCTATTATCATTTTTACGGCTAAAGACCTTATAGAGGAGGATTATTTCAGATTAAGGCAGAGGGTAGAACTCATTGCGCAAAAGGGTAAATTTTCTAAAGAAGAATTGCTGATGCATATTGAAAAAATCAAAAACATGCGGACATGAAAGAGAAAAGAGAAAGAATATAAAGAGGGAGAAGAAATGTCTGGAGAAAAAGTTCTTATAATAGATGATAACCCGATGAATCTTGAACTTGTATCTGACCTCCTGGAATTACATGGGTTTCTCGTGATAAAGGCAGAAGACTCCAAAACGGGGATGGAACTCGCACAAACGGAGAAACCAGACTTGATCCTTATGGATATTCAACTGCCGGGAATAGACGGAATTGATGCCACAAGAACATTGAAAGAAGACACAATTACAGCCGATATCCCTATCGTTGCACTCACAGCTCATGCAATGAAGGGGGACGAAGAAAAAATACTAAAGGCGGGCTGTACAGGATATATTTCAAAACCAATAAACACCAGAGAATTTCCTAAAATAGTAAAGAGTTATCTAAAGAAAACGACTTAATTGATAGCCCCCTAACCCGACTTTCGCAACTCGCGCTAAAAAATGGTCATTTTTAGGCATACGTCGCCAGGAAATCCTTGATTTTAGCGGGATGATTTTCCAAAACGGCTTGTAGTGCCGACCTACCCTATTGACGCTTCCGATAAAAACTGGGAAAATGTCTTCATATTTTTACGGGAAAAGTCACGGACGAAGGATAGAAAAACGCACTGTTATTGGAGCGTGGC
>DBJWYX010000001.1:0-41695 GCA_052360825.1 Candidatus Wunengus sp. YC64 | reverse complement strand
TGGAATATTTTTGCAAAGAACATCATATTAAAGACACCTTTACCATGAAATCTTTGATGAATACAATAGACCGCTTGCACAGTAACAAGCTCGGTGCTCTGGTTGACAGGTTAAAACAATCCATAAAACAATTGCAGGATTTAAATGAGACCAATGCAACCCTGACTCATTATTCACTCGATATTACAGAAGATATCGTAAAGATATTTTGCTCCTCTTCTTATCAAAACCCTATATACCAACATTCCGGGAAAATGCAGGGTAATGAGCTTCCCATGGTTTTAATCGATACCGAAATCTAAGGAGAATAGAAAGTATGTCTTCGGATTTACAAATTGGCTTAAGCGGCATATTAACCGCCCAACGCTCTATGTTGGTTACGTCCCATAATATCTCAAACGCTAATACAAAGGGTTATACAAAGCAGTCGTCTGTCCTGGCCGCACGCAACCCCACGATTACAACTGCAGGCACACTCGGGCAAGGTGTAGAGCTGGTAAAGATTATACGACATAAGGATGATTACCTCAACAGCCGCCTTAGAGATATTTCATCGTCTATTGGCAGTGCATCGATAAAAAGTCAATATCTCAAAGAACTGGAAACTGTCTTTAATGAAACTTCTGATTCCAGCCTAAATAACGCATTATCCTCTTTTTTCAAAGGTATCAACGATCTCTCACAATACCCGGAAGACATGAGTATCCGTTCGACTTTTCTCGAAAATGCAAACACGTTGACTGATACCTTTCGAAGAATAGTCAACGAACTGGACCAAATGAAAACATTTATTAAACAAAGCATTGAAAATAAGCTCTCGGACGTCAATGCCATAACCACAAATATTGCAAGCATAAACAAACAAATAGCCTCGCTCAAAACCAAAGGTATCGAATCCAATGATTTATTAGATAAACGAGAGGCATTATTGCACGATCTCAGCAAACTTACTCACATAACGGTAAACACGCAAAATAATGGAATGGTGGATGTCATGACGCCTGGAGGGTCGCTGGTCTCCGGTACAAATGTAAAAAGCCTTACTTTTGATATTGATACATCAGGAACTCTCAGTATCACGGATTCTGAAAAAATGTCAAAATTTACTTTCAAGACCGGAGAAATAAAAGCATTGCAAGATTTTTATAATACGACGATTGCTAATTATGACAAAAAACTCGATAACCTTGCATCGGGCATTATAAAAGACGTTAATCGTATCCACGGTGAAGGGGTAGGGCTGTCCGGCGGGTTCACCAGTATAAAATCAATCAACTCTGTGTCAAGCGCCACTGCCGTTCTTAATACTGCCGGATTAACAATTACTCCCTCCACCGGTGACATGTATATTACGGTAATAAATACCAGTACAGGCGCAGTAACAAAGAACAAAGTATCTGTAAATGTCGCAACGAATTCCCTCACTGACGTCAAAAATGCCATAAATGCCACTGTAAGCGGTACCGCCGGCAATATTACTGCATCCATCGCAGACAACAAACTTCAAATCGGCGCCGCAACAGGTTACAAATTCAATTTTTCATATGCCCTTGACCCAAATCCCGGAGCATTGGGAACATCAACGGCTTCGGTATCTGGCGTATATTCAGGGCAGTCAAATGACACATACACATTCACAGCTTTAGGGTCGGGCACGATTGGAACAACATCGGGACTTCAGGTAGAAGTAAAGAATAGCGGCGGAACCGTTGTGGCGACGCTCGATGTAGGAAGCACTTATACCGCGGGAAACACATTAAATGTTGCGAACGGTGTGTCTCTCTCCCTCTCCAGCGGCTCGATTACTACAGGAGATACCTTTTCGCTCAATGTTATAAATGATTCAGATACAACGAACCTCCTGGCTGCTCTAGGCATTAATACCTTTTTTAGTGGTTCTGATGCCTCGAACATTGCCGTCAGTACAGACGTAAGCAACGATGTTTCTCTGATTGCAGCCTCAACGGGAGAGGTCGGAAACAATACAAACGCATTACGTTTGGCTGAACTACAGGACGACACCAGCGCCATTAATAATACGACATTCGCTGATTATTTGCATCAGATTGCATCGTCATTAGGAGAAGAAGCAAGTAATGCCTATAAATCTGAGGAGAGCTATGACGTAATAGAAACAAGCCTGCAAAACCGAAGAGATGAAATATCCGGTGTTTCAGTAGATGAAGAATTAGTCAATCTGGTAAGGTATCAACAGGCGTATCAAGCCTCGGCAAAATATATCTCAATTGTTAACGGACTTATGGATAGGCTATTAAGCACGTTGGGTTAATTTTCTTTACTGCACAGTTTACTGGTTAAATTGCAATACCTTGATGTACAGGAATTCCAATCTTTTGTGATTCCCCTCTAAAAAGAGGGGATAAAGGGGTGTGTATGTTTGCCACAACACATCCCCAGCCCCTCTTTCTAGAGGGGAGCTTAAAAGTTGCCGCCGCAGGCAGCCTAATTTACTTAATTATTGGAGATTAAACTATGCCCTTCAGAATAACCCAGGAAAGCTTAAACCGCACAACACTTTCTAATATCAATTTGAACTATAAGAAAATACAAGGAATACAGGAAAAGCTATCCAGTGGAAAACAAATTAACCGCCCTTCTGACGACCCCTCTGGCACCAGAAAAGTCCTTGGTTTAAGAGCAGAAGAGCTCCAGGTACAGCAATTTTTAGATAATACCGAAACTGCTAAAGAACAGATAAATTACACATCCAACACGCTCGAAAGCATACAGGAACTCTTTTTGAAGATCAAAGATCTGGCCATTCAAGCTGGTAATGATACACTTGGACAGTCTGACAGGAACATCATTGCAAATGAATTAGACGAATTGCTGGAGTCTGTTCTGCAAAACGCAAACACAGACAATAATGGCCGATATATATTTTCAGGCACAAAGACTCTCACATCTGCTTTTACAGCCACACGGGACAGCAATGGTAACATTACATCTGTATCCTACAACGGTAATAATGAAGAAATTAAATACCAGATAGGCCCCGACACATTAATACAGGTAAACTTACCCGGAGGTAAATTATTCCAGGACAATAAGGCCTTCTCCACACTGATATCATTACGAGACGCATTAAAGGCAAGCACTTTTGATTCCACAGCCTTTTCAAACTTGAGAAACACCTTTGATACTGCGACGAATGCCCTATCTACAGAAATTACCAAGTTTGGCGCAAAGGCTAACAGGTTGGAAATGACCACAAACAGCCTGGGAAATTCACAAACGGCATTAAAGGAACTGATTTCATATACCGAAGACGCTGACGTCGCATCTTTAATTGTAGACTTGCAACACCAGGAAAACGTCCTTCAATCCTCCCTGAAAACAGGCGCAATGGTCATTCAACAGACCCTTCTTGATTTTTTAAGATAAATTCCCTGTATAAAAATTAATCAACCTGTGTAAAGATATTACATCCTCACTAATCTACGGAATATATCCCCCTTAGAATTTTTTACCTATATGGAATAATTTTCCCCTTTTTTTTAATAAATCACATCATTGATTAAAACGAATATAAACCACACCATTCTTAAGTTCATTATTTTAAATAGAATAGAATCTCATTCACATTTTACATAATTTCATGCGCATTTCATGGCACAATGTTTGCTAAATTTCACTAATAATTTTATTTCTTTAAACTTTATCCACGACAGGAGCATAACATGTTAAAAATGGAAGAAAGGCCAATGAAAGAAAGCAGTACGGTAGTAAAATTATCAACGAGTAATTTCGGCAACTTGAGCATTGAAAAGGAAAATATAATAACATTTGAACAAGGATTATTGGGATTTGAAGAGCTGAAACAATTTGCCATTATAGCTGTTGAAGAATGTCTTCCTTTTGAATGGCTGGTTTCTTTGGAAGACCCGATGGTTGCTTTTCCCATCCTTAATCCAACACTCTTTTTCTCTGATTATAAACCCTCTCTATCAAAAGATGATCTTGTCTTGCTTAACATCAAAAAGGAAAAAGACGTTGAAATGTTTTGTATTGTTACCCTGGGGAAAAAGCCAGAAGATGTAACGCTAAATCTAAAAGGACCGATACTCATTAACATGAAAAATAAAATGGGGAAACAGGTCGTGCTCACAGAGGACTATTACAGCTTAAACCAACAGCTCATTCGATATTAATTGATCAACTTTCAGAAAGGTAAAGTACCGTGCTTATACTGACAAGGAAGTTAGGAGAAAGCATCACCATAGGAAGCGAAATAAAAGTTACCCTATTAGAATGCCAGGGCAAACAGGTTAAGTTGGGCATCATAGCGCCAAAAAATATCAAGGTTCATCGGGAAGAAATTTTCGAAAAGATTCAAGAGGAAAACCAGAAGGCTTCCACAGTGTCTAAACATGATCTAATAGAAATTGCCCAAATATGGCGAAAAGGTGTAAAAAAGTCCACATCTGAAGAAATGGTTTCTTCAAAACATCTTTCATAAAGGAATGAAGTCATGATAAACGTAATGAAAAATAATTCTTTTAATACCGTTCCAACCAATAACGATGACAATTGCAATGATTTCGATATTAATGTCACTCTTGCAAACACCTTGATTGAAAAAGGCAGCTGGGATGAAGCCTATCCATACTTAAAGGCCGCCGTTGAAATGAACCCCCGTTATGCCCAAGGTTACAATCACCTGGGAATTTATTACATCAGAAACAAAAAATATATGGAGGCAATCAATAAATTTAAAAAAGCATTACACATTGATTTTGCTTTAACTGAAGCCCATTATAATCTTGCTTCTTTGTATATGGAGCGCAAAGAATACACTATGGCGCTCTCTCATTTCAAAGAAGTTGTACTGGCCAAACCCGACGATTATGAAACTTATTATTTCATGGGATTGTGCCACATCCACCTCGGTTTAGAAAAAGAAGCGGAATCCTTCTTCACTGAATCTTTCAGCTTAAAACCAGATTATATACCACCTGCTGTAAACCTTTGTAAATTACTTATCAAGAAAGACAATTACACAAAGGCCAAAAATATCCTCTTGCGCGTACTCAAAACCGATTCATCTCTTCCCGAAGTGCATTTTTTACTTGGAATCATCTATAAGATGCAAAAAATGTATCCCAGGGCCATGAAACACCTCAGAGAGACATTACTCATGGACAAAAATAATACCGAGGCATATAACTTGCTGGGTGAATGTTGCATTGAATTGGGAATGGATAAGCAGGCAGAGGCATTATTTACAATGGCTGCAAAACTTGACATATCCTATATCAGTGCAGTCAACAATTTAGGAAAACTTTATTACGACCAAAAAAAATACCAGGACGCTATTTGTTTCATAGAAAAATCTATCGAAACCCATGAGACAAGCCATAGTATTAACTCCATATTGTCAGAAACAACGGACACAGATGAAATAATTCCGCTCTACAACCTTTTAGGACATTGCTACAAAATGGCTGAAAATCCAATCAGGGCGAGGAGCGTTTGGAATAAGTCCTTAGCCATAGACCCACAACAACAGGATATCATAGCTGCACTAGAAAGCCTACCGCAACCGTCTCGTGTGCATAGGGTGAGTCTTGTCATTGATTAATTACATAGTATACGCTTATATACGATTACAAGCGACACTATCTTTTTTTGATGCCATCGTTTGTGTAATATTCTTAAGGAATGCAAGAAAGCTTTTTGTATTGCCCATATGCACTTCATCATTCCATGCAAGCCATGTATCGGATCAACCCAACCAGTAACATTCAAACGCTTCTGATGCTGGTTGGGCATATAAGGATTGTTGTTTCCCTTTTTTAGACCACATTCTTTCAAGCATTAGATGCAGGAAAAAACTTGCATCATCAGCAAAAAGAATCATTCGATTTTCAACTCCTTCTTGGATCATGTGAAGTTTTTTAAATGAGACGTAGAATCCTTTTACGCCTCTCTTCAATGCCTGAACAAAACGATACAATGGTTCCTTGAGGGTTATACCCCAATTTATGCAGCAACTGTTGAGCGCATCATACCAGAATCGCCATACCAAGAACTCGTTTTAAATACTCTCCAACTACAATACCGTCCCAACGCGCACAATTAATGCCAGAATCTTTTTGTGGTTTCTCAAGTGCTAATTCAAGTTCACGCTTACATGCATAGCTCATCCTTGACGGACTGCCTGATCAAGTTCTCCACAAAATTTGTCATTATTGTGGAGATATCTTGCTCTATAAAGCAATACTTGAGCAAAATGTTTATCGTTGTTAATTTCTACCTAATAACTTATAACCGTTTAAATTTTAAACATTACACATCATAACTAACCGTAATTATCCTGTGTTTTTTCTTACTTAAGTACATAAAACCTGCAATTGGAAGTTTTTCTTTGCTTTTCTACTTTACGGCCTCCTTATCACATACTTTGGCTAGATATTTGCGCATTGTTTTCCCGTTTTTAATAAAAATTTAAAAAATATTGATATGTGTTACGTTTAGTCAGTATTTTAATATTTTTTAGGTATTAAGAGATCTAATGGGAAGAGGTCAATCCATACAATACCATAAGCCTATCCATGAAGACTATGTTGACGGAAGTCTAACATGTCTTAAACCAGAAATCATTAAGAAGCACATTACCACCAATTTCCCATTAGTTTTGAACATTGAACCAACAAATGCCTGCAATTTAAGTTGCATTTTTTGTCCAAGAGAGAAAACTGTTCAACAACAGGGAACGAATTATCTTTCGATGAAAACGTTTAAAAAAATAATCGATGAAATAAATGAAGACAATCGGCTTATCATGCTGAATCTACACAAAGATGGTGAGCCCTTATTAAACAAAGAACTGCCAGAGATGGTTGCTTATGCCAAGGAGAAAAACATAGCAAAAGTCATTCATTTAAATACCAATGGAACATTATTAAACACACCAAGAGGAAAACAGCTATTAGAATCAGGAATTGATGACATAACCATCAGTATTGATGCCGCATTTGCTGAAACATATCAAAAATTGAAGCAACGTCGAGGTTTTAATGTCTTAAACGACAACATTAAATCTTTCATTGAATATAGAGACAAAATTGGCGCCATAACCACGATACGAGTAAAGATAATGGAATTTAATCAAATAAGCGATGATGAAATTGAAGCATTTCACAATACATGGGAAGGCATCGCAGATCAGGTTCAAGTAACCGGAATTCATAACTGGAATGGAGCTATAAATAATTTGACGGTAACAGATGAAACATCACCATACCGTTACCCATGTGCGCTGCTGTGGTATGCACTTGCAGTAAACAGCAATGGAGATGTTTCTATCTGCAATGTCGACTGGAATTATTCAGGCGTGGTCGGCAATATTCACAAAAAATGTCTCCGTAATATTTGGCAGGACCTGCCTATTCGCAAAATACGCCAAGCACATTTAAACTCACAATGGGATTATGTCCCTGTATGTAATAAGTGTGTTGTCTGGGTGAGTGTTGGAGATATGAAGGAATATTTAGAAACGAGACTTGAATTTATCTAGAGTATTTTTCTTGTTACTCATAGAGGATAGAAAGAATGGAGCAAAATAGAAATTTTTTATCTCAACACAAGAAAAACAAAACCTGCAATACCTTTATTATTGCAGAAGCTGGTGTACATCATGATTGTGATTTAAGGAAAGCAAAAGAACTTATAAATGCTGCTGCCGAAGCCGGGGCAGATACTATTAAATTTCAAACCTATAAAGCAGATACCCTGGTAACGCATTGGGCCCCTACCTACTGGAAACAAAATAACAGCAAAAAATATAAAACACAAGCTGATTGTTTTCAAAAAAGGGATAAATTTAATTTTGAAGATTATCAAGTGTTAAATGAATATGCAAAGAAAAAGGAAATTAACTTTTGTTCAACCCCATTTGATCATCAATCCGTGAGGTGGCTGAACGATCTGGATATCCCTTTCATGAAGGTTGCATCAGGTGACTTAGACAACTATCCATTACTTGAGGAAATTGCTCAAACGCAAAAACCAATAATCCTTTCAACTGGCGCCTCCTACTTCAAAGAAGTCAGCAATGCCGTTGATTTCTTAATATCAAAAAGCGTAAAAGAATTGGCTCTAATGCATTGTACCCTTTCATATCCAACCCCTAATGGTGAAGCAAATTTATATAGAATAGCAGAACTAAAAAAGTTGTTTCCTGAAATTACTATTGGTTATTCAGACCATACCGTTCCCGACGAAGACATAATCATTCCTGCAATTGCGGTGGCTTTGGGTGCCAAAATTGTAGAAAAGCATTTTACCTTAGATCGTACTCTTCCTGAAGATGATCATTATCATTCCGCTGACACTACCTTGCTACGCCGGATGATAAAGCATATTAAATTAGCCGAGGAGACTACTGCCATAACTGCTGAAATTGTTGATTCAGAAATGCCTGCACGGAAGAATGCTCGACGGAGTTTAGTAGCAAATGAAGTCATTCCTCAGGGAACTGTTCTCACAAAGGATATGCTCATTCCAAAACGTCCAGGCGGAGGTATTTCTCCTTCACTCTTCCATAAAACCTTAGGGCGAAAATTGAAAACAACAATACAAAGAGATCAGCAGATACTCTGGGATTATCTGGAATAAACCATGAAAATAAGCATAATTATTCCGACATTCAATTATGATAAATACATTGCAAGGGCAATCAGAAGCTGCATAGAGCAATCTCTTTCCAAAACAGATTTTGAAATTATCGTTGTCAACGACAGCAGTAAGGATTCCACAAAATATATTTTAGAGTCCTACGGTCATTGGATTCGTGTAATAGATCATGCTGATAACAAAGGCTTACCTTATTCTCGTAATCAAGGCATTATGAATGCAAAAGGTGATTACATCGTCAATCTTGATGCGGATGATTATTTGCATCCTGATTTTCTGAAATTTTGCTATCTATACATGCAATTTAATCATTCTGATGCCGTGGCAACTGACTATTTTCTCGTCGATGACAAGGAAACGATTCTCAATAAAATGAGTGTCCATGAACGGCCCATTGCTTGCGGGATCATGTTTAAAAAAGGTCTGATGATAAATATAGGTTTATATGATACTGAACTTCATATTGGAGAGGATGTTGATTTTCGAATACGTTTCGAAAAACACTATAAAATAGAACGTATAAACTTGCCACTTTACAGATACAGACTTCATAAGCAAAATCTTACTATTGATGAAGAAAAAAACAGAGAATATTTATGCGCAGTAGCTCAAAAGAATAATTGTGTGGTAGAACACACTTATTATTCATCAGAATTTACAAAATGATTTTTACCGATATTTTACTATATAAATTTCTGCAAATAGAATTTACAGTAATTTAAATACTTTTAATGTTTGACACTTTTTCAGGAGATTTTCCCGATTATACGGAACATCTCAAGAAAACTTTTTTAAAGGAACTACATAGGGTTCTCACCATAAGGGAATTATATGAAAATGCATAATACTGTTGCTTTATTGCAGGCCAGAGTACACTCATCACGATTACCAGGAAAGGTCCTTATGTCTTTACAAGGGAAACCTGTTATAGGAGTTATGCTGGAAAGGTTAAAACGTTCAAAAGAATTAGATGGTATCGTTGTTGTGACATCAACAGAACCCGCAAACGGCGCCATTGAGTATGTTGCCCAACAACACGAAATTCCCTGTTTCAGAGGATCAGAAAAAGATGTTTTAGACCGATACTATCAAGCATCCTTGTCATATGGGGTCAATCACATTGTGAGATTAACGGGAGATTGCCCTTTGGTAGATCCAGATATCATAGATAACGTAATCAAGAGCTACCATCAGTCGAATGTAGATCTCGCAGTTGCCACTGCTTTTCCTGATGGTCTCGATGTATGCGTATTCTCTTTTAATGCTTTAGAATTGGCATGGAAGAATGCAAAACTTGCTTCAGAAAGAGAGCACGTTGTTCCTTGGATTCTCAAACGCACCCAATTACACGGCAAGAACCTTTATAAATCCCTCAATTACGAAACTGAAGAAATCTTTCCAGATGTATGCATACCAATAAATGAAACATCAGAATATATGTTTCAAGCTATTAATTACTCATGTCCTGAAAACCTTAGAGATGAACGTTGGACCATCGATGAACCTGACGATTTTATATTCTTACAAGAATTGTCAAAATCCTTGTCAATTTCACTTGTAGATGCTTCATGGCGAGACATCCTCCAGACACTTAATAAATATCCTGAAATTAGGGTAATTAATAAACATATCCTGCGCGATGAGGGTTATAAGAAATCTTTAACAAAGGATATGGTATGCCTCTAACTTTCAGCCAATCCCTGGGTATGTTTGATAATGCTATAAAGTATATACCCTCCGGCACACAGACGTTTAGCAAGGGATGGACACAATACCCATTCGGTGTATCACCAATATTTTTAGATAGAGCTGATGGCTGCTTTGTATGGGACGTAGATGGAAACAAATTTATAGATTGGCCCATGGCCTTAGGTCCAATTATCCTGGGGCACAATAATCCAAAGGTTAACGAGGCAGTTAAATCTCAGATAGACAAAGGAGTCGCCTTCTCATTACCGCATCACAAGGAAATTGAACTGGCTGAGAAATTATGTGAAACCATTCCCTGTGCCGAGATGGTGAGATTTGGTAAAAATGGATCTGATGCAACATCAGGGGCAGTTCGTACTGCAAGAGCATATACCGGAAGGAATATGATTGCCTGCTGTGGCTATCATGGGTGGCAGGATTGGTATATTGGTACTACCACGCGTAACCTCGGCGTGCCAAAAGCCATTAAAGAATTAACGGTTACCTTTGAATACAATAATCCTGCTTCGCTTGAAAGACTATTCTCTCTCCATCCCGACCAAATTGCATGTGTTATTCTCGAACCTGTTGGTTTGGAACCCCCGAAAGATAATTTTTTAGAAAGAATCAATAAAATAGCCCACAACAACGGTGCACTGGTTATTTACGACGAATGCTGGACTGGTTTCCGATGGGCCATCGGTGGTGCGCAAGAATTCTTTGGCATTACCCCTGATCTTGCTTGTTTTGGCAAAGCATTGGGTAACGGATTCCCAATTTCAGTTATTGTAGGCAATAGTGACATTATGAAAATATTTGATGAAATCTTTTATTCTTTCACTTTTGGGGGAGACTTGGTTGGTATTACCGCAGGATTAACGGTAATAAAGGAATTAGCGACAACTAATGCGATATCTCATATATGGAAAATGGGCAATATACTCATAGACGGGGTAAGTATCTTATTAAATAAATATGATCTTGAACGCCGAATACATTTGAAAGGGTATCCTCCTAAGACGTTTATGTTTTTTACGGATAAACACGGTAATGATGACTTACTTCTTAAAAGTATTGTTCAGCAAGAGATGATAAAACGAGGAATCTTATACGCTGGGTATCATATCATAAGTGTTTCCCACACCGAGAATGAAATTAATCAAACACTAAACGCTTACGATCAGATTTTTTCTTTGATAAAGAATAACGATGAATCAAAAGAGCTGAAATCACTTCTTAAAGGAAAGATTGTCGAATCTGTTTTCCGGAAACATTGAGGAATGAATACTTTTTCTCCGAGGAGAGGTTTATTGAAGATCAGTATTATTGGTTTGGGCTATGTCGGAAGCACGAGTTGCGGCTGCTTTTCTCAGGAAGGGCATGAAGTCATCGGTGTTGATATACAAGAATACAAAGTATCCTGTATAAAATCAGGGCACTCCCCTGTAACAGAGCCAGAATTAGATGATTTAATTCTTGCTGGCGTTAAGAAAAGACGCCTAACTGCTACTTTAAATCTGAAAGATGCTCTTGAGCAAACCGAATTGTCAATGATCTGTGTAGGAACGCCGAGCCATAATGATGGTGACATTGACATGACATATATTACCCGAGTTACCCAAGAAATTGCTGATATTTTATCAACACTAGGGAAAGAACACATCCTTGTCTACCGCAGTACTATGCCTCCTGGGATAATGGATAAAGTACTCTACCCCCTACTGTACTATAAAAAAAATCTTTCTCCTGATAAAGTCCATATTGCCTATAACCCTGAATTTTTACGAGAGGGCTCTGCAATTTATGATTTTTATCATCCGGCCAAAACAGTAATCGGCGTATACGAAGGAGATGAAACACTTGGGCAGACACTTCTTCACTTGTATGACTGTGTGGATGGTGAAAAAATCGTAACAAACATTTCATCTGCTCAAATGGCCAAATATGCCGACAACATCTTTCATGCCTTAAAAATTACCTTTGCAAATGAAATCGGGCTTGCCTGCAGGAGTCTGGGTATAGACTCGCATGAGGTAATGAATCTCTTTTGTAAAGATGACAAACTTAACCTAAGCAGGGCTTATCTTACGCCAGGAAAACCTTATGGAGGTTCATGCCTGCCGAAAGACGTCAGGGCATTTTGTTTTAAAACCAAAGATTTTGATTTTCCCACAACGCTTATAAACTCAATTGAGAATAGCAATTTTAATCAAATTAAATACATCGCTACATGGATAAGATCCTTCGGCAAAAGAAAAATAGGGTTCTTTGGTTTAACATTTAAGCCAGACACAGATGACTTGAGAAATAGTCCCGCGGTTGAAATTGCCAAAATGCTCTATAGTGGAAAATATGGAGTTTCAGTTTATGATCCAAATCTTTACCCTGATAAGCTCATTGGAGCGAATTTAGAGTTTTTATATGCAGAACTTCCCAATATAGGAGAAATGTTGTTTAGCGACTTGCGTGATTTTACTGAGCGCTGTGAATTGTTTGTAATTTTCAATAAATATCCAGGGCTTGATGAATGGCTGGAACAATTGAGTCCCGATAAAATTGTTTTAGACTTGGTTCGAATTGGAAATAACCATAAGCACAATTCAAACTATTACGGTTTGTACTGGTAGTTTTTTAAATCATTTTTATCCCAAGAAACCTTAATAAACAATATGATAAGCAAGCTTGATTTAACCATTGTAGTTTGTAGCTATAACGTAGAAAACACGATAAAGGACTGCCTTGATTCTATTAAGGAGAATAACCCTGCACGCACTATTTTAGTCGATGGCGGTTCAACAGATAAAACCACTATAATAGCACAGGATTATGTTGATGAAATAGTAGATGATCAGGCGAAAGGTTTAGCCAATGCAAGAAACATAGGCATTGAACGGTCTAATACAAAATATATTTGTTTTGTCGGACCTGATAATATTATGCCCAAAGGTTCTTTGAAAGAGATGATTAATTATTTAGAACTACACAACTGTGCCATTGTATCAGCAGTAACAATCCTCCGTGATACTGGCAGCTATTGGGGATGGGCTCAAAATATTTACCGTATCAGAAAATATACCCCCGGCTACAAAAATGTGGTAGGTACTCCAACATTATTTAAAACAGATATTTTAAAAAAATATAAATACAACCCCTTCATGAAAAACAGCGACGACACAGAATTGTGTAATAGAATGTCGCGAGATGGTCTGCTTTTTGCCATCTCCAACACTCGGTGTTTTGAAATTGGCTTTGATATCTTTTCATCAGTCATAGAAAGATGGACGCGTTATGGAAGGGGAGATTATTTATTTTATTGCACACAGAGAAATAATTGGGGGATATTGAGAAAATTGAAATCTTTTCTGCATCCTTTACTTCATGATTTTTATGTCCCCTTATCACGGATTAAGTTCACAGAAATAGGTTGCTTGCCATTCCTGCTCATTATCGTTTTATTACGTTATTATGGCTGGTTAAAGTCAAATATTTGCCATGTCGAAAGAAAGGTGTCTGTGCATAAGTGCTAGGCATAAAAACAACAATCCCATCTAAAGGAATTATATATTACTCAGGATATCATATATGAAAGTCGCATTTATTCAACGTGACGCATATGAAAAAATTGGCGTCCAACAACTTTCAGGATGCCTAAAAGAAATCGATGTTGCGTGTGATATCTTCATAAAAAATTTAGAGCCTCATTTTTATGATCGGATAATTACATTTCAGCCTGATTATATCCTTTACAGTCTTTTTATTGGTGAAGAGTCATTCATGCTTGAGTCCTTTTCAAGGCTGAAACAATGTCTGCCTAAATCCAAAACGGTTGTGGGGGGCCCATTTACACTCATTTTCCCTGAGATCATTAAAAATACTCAGGTGGACTTTGTCCTTCGAGGCGATGGTGAATACACACTCCCCCTTTTTTTACAATTATGTAACAATGGTGAATCATTAAAAAATGTGCCGGGAATAGGATATCGTGAAGCCAATGACAACATATTTATAAACAATAATATAAAACTTACCTCTGATTTAAATGTCTTGCCCGACCCCGACAGAGACTTATATTACAAATACCGTGATCTGGCAGATAATGATACTAAAAACTTTATTATATCTCGAGGATGTGCTTATAGTTGTACTTTTTGCTACAATACAGAATTAAAGAAATTTTATGATGAAATATATTGGCGCATGAGAGATACAGAATCAGTCTTTCGTGAAATTGAATATGTGAAAAATACCTATGGACTAAAGTGGGTTCATTTTCAAGACGGTACATTCAATGCCCATAAGAAATGGCTCAAACCCTTTTTAGAGGAATATAAAAACCGCAAACTCCCCCCCTTTTTATGCAATTGCCGTATAGAAAATATTGATGAAGAATTCATCTTGCTCATGAAGGAATCTGGCTGTGACAGAATCACATTTGGCATTCAATCAGGTAATCCATCAATTCGGAAAAATATCGCAGGAAGACAGATGTCAAATGAACAGATTGAAGCAGCTTTTCACCTTTGCCATAAATACAAAATCCGTGTTGGGGCGGATATCATTTTTGGCTGGCCAGGCGAAACGATAGACCAAGCAATGGATACCATTCGTCTGTGTAGGAAACTGAAGGCAAACACCTATCACTCTAATGTTTTAATCCCCTACCCCGGTCTGTCACTAACAAGAGATTCCGTAAAAAATGGCTATCTTGACCATGAACCAACTTTAAATGAAATAAGTAACTTAAACAAAAATGCATCACTCATTCGACAAGACAACATTAACAGGTTAATTAATGTCGATAAATTATTTTATTATCTGATTAAGTACCCAATATTTGAAAAACCAATCCTTTATCTTTTAAAGCTCCCCCCTAATAAATTATTTCATCTGTTAAAAAATGTACATTTATTATTAAGAAGTCTCAAATATGATTCAACTAATTCAAAATACCAGATTATTTTGAATTACATAGCAAAGAATTGGAAGGCTGTCACCTAACTAATAAATAATAAATTATCCGTCAATTCGTAACTATGCAGAGTAAAAATTAATGTCATGCTGAAAAATCTATAATAACTTTAGAAAGAACTTTAATGAAAATACTACTAATACTTCCATTCAATACCTATGAAGGTAAATATGATAACGAAAAAATATTGAAAAAGGGAGGGGACGCCGAACTTCCATTGGGCTTAGCTTATATTAAATCATATGTTAAAAGTAAACTTCCTGAAATAGAAATTGAGATATATGATTCAAATATTGATGCTATTCAATATATTACGTTTTGTGATAATAAAGCCAATATGGACATTTTATGGCGGAGGGTAGAAAAGAAAATTGAAGATTTTAACCCTGATATTGTAGGCATTAGTGCTTTCTCTCATGCTGTAGTTGGTCAGGCACATAAAGCAATAGCATTATGTAAGGATGTAAACAAAGACATTATAACCGTAATGGGTGGCTCATATCCAACACTTGATAGTGAATGTGCTATGGAAGATGTAAATTTGGATATAGTTGTGCTGTCAGAAGGTGAAATTGTTTTTTACAATCTTATAAAAGCGTTTATCCATAACATACCATTATCCAATGTAAAAGGAATTGTCTATAGAGATAAAGGAAAAACTATTGTCAATCCCATGGAAGAAAAAATACAGAATCTGGACGAATTACCTTTCCCTGATTTAGAAGATCTTCCCGTTCATCTTTACGGGGAACTTGCAAGAAATTCCTACCAAAAAATAATGGATAATCAGAAACCCATTAGTATTGTTTCATCAAGAGGCTGTATATTTCAATGTGGATTTTGTGCTACGAAAAAAGTATGGGGCCAAATTAGATACCGTAGTGCCGAAAATGTTTTAGAAGAGATTAGATATCTAAAAAAGAAATATAATATAAATTTCATTAAAATTAATGATGATTTATTTACACATAATTCAGAGCGTGTAATTGATATCTGTGATTATCTAATCAAAGAAAGACCTATTAAATATTGGGGGTCAACCGGTGAAAATGTAAAATCTTTAACGAATAAAAATATGGTAAAAAAAATGGTTGAATCAGGATATAAGTTATTTTCCCTGGCAATTGAATCGGGTTGTAACAATACTCTTAAAAGAATAAAAAAGCCCTTGACCTTGAACATAGTGCAAGACGCAATTGATAATTTAAGACAATATGAAGAAGTATATATTGGGGCCTCGTTTATTGTAGGATTTCCCTTTGAGACAAAAGAAGATATTCAACAAACATATGATTTTGCAAGCTCTCTTGAAGTAAACTGGGTAAGTTTAAATATTTTTTCACCTTTTCCTAAAACAGATTTATATGACTATTGCATAAAAGAAGGGTATATAAATAATAAAAAAATAAATTATAAAGACCTTCAAAGCACAAGTATATTAACTACCCCATCCTTTGATAAAGACTGGCTTAGTGATTGTAATTACTACAATAACCTTAAAATTAACTTTATTGAAAATTATGCGTTAAAACAACAAGACTACAATCTTGCCATCAAAGATTTCAACAATGTCATCACGATGGTTCCTAATCATGCTTTTGGGTTATTATTTTTAGGATATTCATTTGATAATTTAGGAAATAAAGAACAAGCAACGCATTATTATAATGAGGCAAATAATATTTTTAAAAGTAATTATTTTTGGGGTAACTACTTAAATCTCTTTGAAAGAGATATTAAAGAAAAAATAAACTTCAGCTTATGTTAAGAGTATAACGACTAATAAATGATATGGTTAAGATTCGAAAAATATTATTTCTAAATCCCCCTGATCCATCATTGATAGAAAATAACACTTCTGCTGGCTATGCGTATTATGAACCCCCGCTGGGATTGCTTTATGTTTATTCATTCATGAAAAACAGGGGTGATTTAGAAGTTAAGTTTGTTGATTTGAATATTGAAATGAAGTTCATATCAAAAATGAATATTGTTGATACTCTTAAAACCCATATTAATGACTTTCGACCAGATCTCATTGCAATATCAACACTGTACTACTCAAGTATCAATGTATTTCATTTACTTGCAGAACATATTAAAAATATTAACTCAAATATTCTTGTCGTCTTCGGTGGACACTACCCTACTCATTTAACCGACAAATGCCTTTCCGATAGTAATATTGATTATGCAATACTTTCTGAGGGGGAACTGGGTTTTTCAGATCTCATAGATGCCTTAAATGATCAAAAAATACTTAAGGATGTCGAAGGGGTAGCATTTAAAAATGGTGAAAATATTATAAAGACCCCCAGACGCACTTTTTGGGAAGGATTTGCCAATGTCAAACGCCTCCCATGGGAGGACACACTTTTTCACTATTATTTTCGTGAGGGTAGAAACGTTTTATACCGCATTAAGAAGAAGGAAGAAATAAAACTCGCGACCGTAACTGCAACCAGAGGTTGCCCCAATGCATGCACCTTTTGCTCATCTTCCAGTTTTTGGAAAAGACGCTGGCGGAAACGGAATATATCAAACGTGATTGATGAGATCCGTTACCTGAAAGACTCATATAATGTAAATACTGTCGTATTCAATGACGAGAATATCAGCATCAATAAAAGCTGGCTCATTGAATTCTTAACCGAGCTTAAAAAATTAAATATTACGTGGATATCCGGCGGCGGTCTCTCGATTCGCACAATAAATGATGATAACGTTATTCAGATGATGTATGAAAGTGGCATTGGCTTGTTCAATTTAGCGATTGAATCTGGCTCGAATGATACTCTCAAGAGTGTAAAGAAACCACTCACGATTGAGGAAACGGAAAATACCATCAAGCTTATCAGGAAATATGGTAACGCAGTGGCAATCGGTTTCTTTATTGTCGGATTTCCCTTTGAAGATCTGGCAAGTGTGAAACAAACTATTGACTATGCAGATTCATTGGATCTTGATTGGAAATGTTTTTATTGCTTTCAACCTTTTCCAGGTTCTGATCTGTATACTTACAGCAAGGAGAGAAGGTTAATCGAAGACTTTGATATACATTATGGCGAGAACTATTTTTCGCCTGACATGAAACACATTGATTACACATCAGAAGAACTGAACAAGTTAAATTATAGGGCAAACTTAAAGTCGAACTTTGTCAATAACCGCAATTTAAAAATAGGCACAAACCATTCACTTCAGCAGGCTGAACGTGATTTTCGATATGTACTCGATATGGCCCCAAACCACGTTTTTGCCTTATTAGGCCTTTCTGAAGTAATGCGATTACAAAAAAGAAAAGACCAGAGGATTGAGTATCTCAAATTTGCAAAAGATGCCATAAGAGAAAATAACGGAACAGATTGGACATATTATTTAAAACAGTTTGAGTATGATATTGACGTAATGTTGAGTGGGTCATATGCACACTAATAAATATGGAAATATACAACGTTATTTAGAAAGCCGCGAACCCTTTCGGATTTCCCGTAATAAACCATATTTTCCTGGTGAATCAGAGCGGTGTGTGGAAATTCCTTTTGTATTTTCATCAATCGGAAAAGAAAGAAAAATTGTTGATATAGGAACCTCCCTTGCTGATCCATCGTATTTTTATGGTTTACTGTCACTTATTGAGCAAAAGAGAGAACTCTACGCTTGTGATATTGTTCCTTTTAACCGTGTACATAATCGTTTTGTAAAATTTGATCAAAACTTAATAAACTCTATCCGCTTTTCTTGCCAGGATATCAGGTTTTGTTCTTACAAAACTGACACCTTTGATGTTGTATTATGTGTATCTGTATTAGAACATTTAGGTTTTGATAAGTATCTTGAATCACCTCATACGGTATTTGATCGTCCTACACTTGATTATGGTTCTTTCCCAGCACTTTATGATTGTAAAGAAGATGAAAAGGCCGTACGAGAAATGATGCGTATTCTTCGTCCTGGGGGGAAACTTATCCTTACTGTCCCTTTTGGAAGCGGTGGTGTTTTTTCGACAAAAGATTCCAAGGGGCGTTATGCAATGCATTTAGAATACAATGAAAACAAATGGAATCAAATTAAATCAAGTATGCCTGCAGGCACCACAATATATGAATATATTTACAAACATGATAGTTCTTTGGGCTGGCAAGAGGTGTCTGTATCTGTCAATTTTCCAGAACATATCCCAGGTAATGAATATAAGGAAAATGGAGTTCTTTGTGTGGTAATAGTGAAAAAATAGGACCGTAATCTTTTTCACATAATTAACTTAATCCCTATAGGTTGAATGCAAAATAAAAGGAACCAATAATGAAATACTGTAAGAATTGTGTTTTACCAGATACAAGGGCGGGAATTAATTTTGATGAAAAGGGTGTTTGCAATTTTTGCAGATATTATAGGTCGCTTGATAAGGTTGATTGGGATGCGAGGAAAAAACAACTTCTGAAAATAGCTGAGGATGCCAGGAGAAAAAACGCCCAATATGATTGTGTAGTCGGCGTTAGTGGCGGAAAGGATAGCACCTATATGGCGCTTTTTGCCAGAGATGAATTAGGATTGAGGGTTTTACTGGCGAATATGGCACCTGATAAGATAACAGAAATAGGAAGGCATAATTTAAATAATTTACAGGAAATGGGTTTTGATTGTTTTATGTTCAGATCGAATCCAAAGGTATGCAGAAAACTGGCAAAAATGGCATTTTATAAATGGGGAAATCCTGTAAAGCCTTCAGAATATGCCCTCTATGCGACACCCGTAAGAGCCGCTCTTTTTTATAAAGTGCCGTTAGTCATTTTTGATATTGAAACTACTACCTTAGACGATGACAGTAAAGATAAAAACGCCGGAGACGCATTCAACATCAATAAACAGAACACCCTTGGCTGGTCAGGAAACGCATCGCATCTGCTTTGTGAAGACTTAATACTAAATGACTTGCTGCCTTATCAATATCCCTCACAAGAAGAAATACAAGAGGCCGGTATCAAGATGGTCTACCTTGGTTACTATAAAAGATGGTCGCCTCATGCCCACGCCATGTTTTCGATTGCACGTGGCTTGAAAGTAAGAAATGAAGAACCACACGAACTGGGACGTTATACGAATTATCATGCCCTTGATGATGATACCGGTATTGTAAACCAAATGTTAAAACATATGAAACTCGGTTATGGTTTTGCGACCGATGAAGCATGTGCTGATATTTGGGCAGGCAGAATAACAAGAGAAGAAGGGGTAAGACTTGTAAGACAGTACGATGGCAAGTGTGGAATCAAGTTTATTCAAAAATTCTGTGATTATATCAATATTACACTGGATGAATTCTGGAATGTTGCAGAAATATTTAGAGGTCCCATGTGGAAGAGGAATCACATTGGAGAATGGGAGATGGAAAATCCCATTGAATAAATAATCATGTATCTCTATTTCACTTTTTACTTTTTTATTTTCTCTTCGGGAGGTATTACATGAGAGAAACTGAGATTAGAGCAGATGACTTACGTTCTGAAGGGAGAAAGCTTTACAAAATAGATCAGGAAAATATTTTATCGAACAAAAGCCACTTTGTGGAGGTCACCTGCCCTGCCTGCAACAAAGATAAAAAAGAACTATTTTACATGAGGGACGGTTTTACCTTTGTGAGGTGTTCCCTATGTGAAACCGTTTTTGTAAGTCCACGCCCAACTCAAGAAATGATATTTCAACATTATAAAATATCCTTGGCTGAAAAATTTTGGAACGAAAATGTCTATCCACGGTCAGAGGACGCAAGAGTAAAATATTTAATATCACCAAGAATAAAGAAAATTACTGAACTCTGTGAAAAATATAAGATTCATACAGAATCATTTATGGATATTGGTGCAGGGTGTGGAACTTTTTGCGAACAGGTAAAAATAACAGGAATATTTAAAGAGGTTGTTGCGGTTGAACCTAATCCAAGTCCTGCCCAATCTTGCCGTGAAAGAGGTTTACATGTTATTGAGGATTTTATTGAAAACATAAACGTAAAGAAAGCAGATGTCATAACAAGCATTGAATCAATAGAACATGTGTTTGATCCAAAGAAATATGTGAATGGTATCTATGAAACATTAAATGAGGGAGGCCTCTTATTTATTGCAACGCCAAATATCAAGGGGTTCGATTTGTTGGTATTGAAAGACAAGTCTGATAATACCACCGCGCCTGATCATTTGAACTATTTTCATCCAAAATCAATTTCTCTCCTATTGGAAAGGATTGGTTTTGAAATTTTAGAAATTGAAACTCCGGGAAAATTAGACGCTGAATTGGTAAAAAACAAGGTAACAGAAGGTGCTGTATCACTTGATAATCAACCATTTTTAAAGCGCATATTAATTGATGAAGGAGATGTCTACATGGATTCTTTCCAAAAATGGTTATCGGATAATGGATTATCTTCACATATGTGGATTTCTGCACGGAAAAATGGAAACAAATAGTGATTCCCTTTATGTGAAATAAAGGGAAATTAAAGCTGGATAAAATTTATTATTAAAACATAACCACGGAAAATAGATATGAGAGTTTTATTTGTACTGAATAAACCTGAGCGTGAACTCGAAATAATGAATAAAATTATAAAATGGATGGTACAGGAAAAACTTGAAACAACCACAAAAATACTAGATTTCCACGAGAATCAATTTTTATCAAAAATTTTAGAATTCTCTCCAAATATCATTTTTACCTTCCCATTTAGCGCATATCCTGTCTCAACTCCGTTTTATATCATCAAATATTTACTAAATTGCCATATCATCTGTTTCAGGACTGAAGGAATTTTAAATTTTAATTCAGAAAAACATCTTAAAAGTCTTATAGGATTGGACCGGTATGGGAATAATATTGTTGACTACGAATTAGTATGGGGTAAAAAAGCCGCAGATTTACTCGCTAAAGGCCTGGTAAGACATAGCATAATTTCTTCGAAAGAACGGGTAAAAGCATTTGGTTATCCAAATTACGAATGTTATTTTGAAAACAACCGTTTAAATACGCTGGATATCCCTCAGAAATTGAGAAACAGAATACAACATTACCCCAGAGAACATATTTTATTTTTTGTAACAGGTTTCGCACTAGCTGATTATACACGGGAAGATTTAATCAGGGCGGGAGACTTGTTTGATGTTAATAATAAGAATGAATTTGAGTATGAACTGGCACAAAAAATACTCTTATCTGAACAAACTGCGCAATTGAGGGATCTATGGATAAAAACTATTGTTGAAACTGCGAAAAATAACTCAGATATTTTATTTATTATTAAAAGCCACCCGACGGAAAATATTGTTAACGCTCGAAAAGGAACTGATCGCTATAGAGAATTTGAAAATTATCCCAACATTGTCTATTTGTCAGACCCGGTAAGCATTGCAAGTGTTATGCAGAAATGCGGCATCTTTTTCCACTATGGTTCTACAACGGCAGCAGAGGCGTTTTTATTAAAAGTACCAACAGTTTTAGTAAAATCAGGTGGCATCATGCTAGATGATTTGCAGTGGCCTACCAACAGAACAATCGACATAAGGGATTTACCAGGTTTAGTAAATGAACAATTGACCTCTCCCCTACAATTTGAAATGGTCACTGATATTGAGGAGATATTGTCCGGTGCATTTAATATTCAAAAAGAACATCTGTCGAGAAGAACGCCATATTTACCATCAAAAGATATAGCTGAATTCTTACTAAGCTTAAAGGACGATACACCTCAACAAATATCTGCATCTGACCCATACCTTACAGAAGCGGTAAAGTTACAGGGCAAAGAGGCTATTCACTATTTGCTTAATACAGGATCAAGATTTTATGAATCACAAGAGTATTCATCCGCCCTAAAAGCTTTTAACAATACACTATCATTATCTAATAGTATTGGATTACGGATTGCGGGTCTTCATTACGCTCGTGCACTCTGTTTTCTGAAAAATGGGAATTATGATTTAGCGGAAAAGGCTCTTTTAAATGAACTTGCCATAGACCCAACCCATAAGGAGTCCATCGATACGCTGAAGGCAATAAATACTAGCCAAGGCTTGACAAATAAACAGTCACTTTAAAGTGTATATCCGATCATATGATAAATAAACAATCAATAACCACGGAAGAATTTAACAAAATGCTGCCAGAGACCTTTAGTATTGAAACTGCGCTTGCATGTGATCTGAAATGCCCGGAGTGTGCTCTTGGTGGGGACTCGGTACTACGCAAAAAAGGGTTTATGAGCTTTGAACACTTCAAAATTATTGCGGATAGAATCCGTCCTCATGCCAAATATCTTTATCTTCATTTATGGGGTGAGCCCATGCTGAATAAAGATATTATTTCTATGACACAATATGCTTCAGAATTTTGCAAAACGAATATCAGCACCAATGGCATCTCCCTTACCCCGGAAAAGACTGAGGAATTAATAACGTCCGGCGTTGCAGATATTATTGTTTCAATAGATGGAGTTACCCAGGAAGTTTACGAGAAATACCGGAAAGGCGGTAATGTTAAAAAGGCCATGTCGTCTTTAGAAATTTTACACCATTTTAACATGAAACACGGCAACAAGGTTCACATATACCCTCAGTTCGTTGTATTCAAACATAATCAACATGAAATGGAGTCATTCCGGAAATATTGTAAATCATTAGGACTTCATGCGACCTTTAAAGCGCCATATATTCGCACAAATGAAGCACAATTTTCCTATTCTGATCATCCTGAATTACAACGTAAATATTACAATGACATAGGATCGCTCAGATTAGCCATACGTGAATGCCCAAATCCTCAAAATGTTTTTACCATTTTACTTGATGGTTCAGTGATAATATGCTGCCATGATTTCAACAAAGCCACCTGTTTCGGAAATATTTTTGAAATGGATGTTCTCGATATTTGGAATAATCCTGAATATAGAAAGTTCCGATGGAATATTTTAACAGGTAATGCGCCGGAATTTTGTCTGAATAATTGTTTGTCATACTTTCTCGAACAAAGACATACCCATAGCAAGCAACAACGCATTCCGGCAAAAGATATCAAGACAAAAACTGCAAAAACTGAGGCAAAAATAAATTTATGCTGCGGCCCCATTAAGTTGGATGGATTTATTAACATAGATGTTTCCCCAAATGCGGATATGGTATTGGATCTCGAAAGGGAGCTGTTGCCTTTTCCTGATGAAAGCGTGGTTGCCGTCGTTTGTATGTCCGCAATTAATTATTTTTCAAGACAGCGTGCGATTGAAATTATTAAAGATGTTTTTCGTGTATTAAAGCAAGGCGGTATTGCTCGTTTTGGTACGCAGGACTTACGCATTCTTTCAGAAAAATATCTGAACAATGACTGCGAATTTTATTTCCAGAAACTGAAAGATGGGCGTGAGCGTTTTCCGGGCAAGACAATCGCAGACAAATTTAACGAATTCTTTTATGGTTTCCAGGCTGGTGGAAAACACTGTAAATACGTTTATGACTTTGAAAGCCTCAAAGTCCTTTTTGAGGAGGCTGGTTTTTCTCTTGTAGAGGAAAAGAAATATGGTGAAAGCAGAATGCCTGAAATTGACAAGATTGATAACAGACCTGAGCAGATGTTCTTTTTGGAAGCGATTAAAAATGGGAATATTGTGCATGATTTCAATAATGATGTCAACAAGACATTACAAATAATAAAATCTTCGATTCAGCGAAATCCTACAGGAAGACCACGGAATGATATTGATATTTTTCGGAATCTTGGATTTAACTTTTGGGAAGCAGGAAAAACTGAAAAGGCCTGGCAATATTTATTAAAAGTGCTCGAGTTAACGCCAGACGATCGTATAACCGTTGTTAAGTGCGGAAAGATATTACATTCATTAGATCGTTATGAGGATTTGACAACCCTTTATACTACATATTTGAACTGTATTCCTGACGATTTAGAAATCAAAAAACTATTGACTGAAACTCATAATAAGTTAAAAAACATAAAACGTGACACAAACGAAATGTCGAGGATAAGGCATGAGCTGGACAGATATAACACAAGGAAAAACCCTATTTTGCCTGACAGAGACCATCTTGATGCATGTATCAAATGGTTAAGAGTTGCACAGGATGTTAACTGTGGTGGCGGAGTATCCGCAATGTACCATTTAGATTCAAGAAAGTGGGATGTTGATTATCCGGAAACTACCGGTTATATAATCCCTACTTTTTTATGTTACTACAGGCTCTCAGGAATAGAATTATATCTTACGTGGGCGATTGAGATGGGTGATTGGGAAGTAGAGATTCAATCACCGGAAGGTGGTGCAGGTGAACCGGTTGGCGTTTATGGACAGAGGCCCAGAGTTTTTAATACCAGCCAGGTTATTATTGGCTGGATAGCGCTTTACAAAGAAACAGGAAAAGGGAAATATCTTGAGGCTGCCAATCGTGCTGCCGATTGGATTGCCGATATCCAAGACGCTAATGGAATGTGGACAAGAAACACTTACAATGGGCCTAAAGCCTATAAAAGCAGAGTTGCATGGGCTTTACTCGAATTATATACAATAAACGGCAATGAAAAATACCGCGAGATTGCAGAACGCGCAATTGATTGGACACTGTCACAGGCAAACTCAAATGGATGGTTTTCAAACAACAGCTTATCAGATCCTAACAAACCGTGGACTCATCTTATTGGTTATGTATTGGTGGGCCTTATGGAAATTTACTTACTTGACAATGCTCATTTTGATCGTCGGAAAGTGCTAACCGTTTTACAAAATGCCGCCAAAGGCATCGCTGATTTCTATATGAAGGCAAAAGCGATGGACAAAGGTAGTAATTATGTAACTCTTCCAGGCACTTTTGACTGTAATTGGCATAGTAATGACCATTGGTCGTGCGTAACAGGAAATGCACAGATTGAGTATTTTTTGCGAAAACTAGCGGGATATACCAATAACCCTCAGCTAGTACCTGTTGCAGATTTTCTTTTAGATGATATAAAACAATTACATCTACTGGATGGTGTTTCTGATAAAAACGTTTATGGCGGATTGCCGGGGTCTTACCCGATTGGCGGTGGTTATTGCGCTTATAAAATACCTGACTGGGGTGTCAAATTCTTTGCGGACTCCTTGCTACAACGCATGTTTACCAATGACAAACTGAGGTATCTGGGCTAATGGAAGGAAGAAATATTTCACATGAATACTGTTAAATACGGCAAACGTGTAAAATTCAAAATAGATTTGTGTGACTTACAACAGGATGTAATAGTTGCCAGAGAGAAATTCCAAAGTGGTAATTTTCTTGAGGCTATCGATATCTACGAGCAATTGCTTATCGCCTATCCTGTCCAGGCAATTGATGTATTAGCGGAGCTATATGATTGTTATCAACTTTTGCCACATAAAGATCGTTATAATCTTTATCAGGCACGCCATTACAACTTTGGCATTATACCCACAGATAAAGTGCTGGATATTGGCAGTGGACATCTTCCATTTCCTCTTGCTACTCACTTATCGGATGTTACTTTTAACAACAACACCTATGGAAGGGCCGGAAAGCCTTTTAAGCACATCCATGGCAAGCCGGTTTACGAATGCAATGTGGAAGATATGCCTTTTCCGGATAAGGAGTTTGATTTTGTTTATTGTTCTCATGTACTGGAACACGTTCATAATCCCGAAATAGCTTGCAGGGAACTTATGAGGATTGCCAAGAGAGGATACCTTGAAACACCTGCAAAGGTGAAAGACATATTTCTGAATAGTGCAAAGACGTCTAACCATAGGTGGTGGGTGGAAGCAGTTAACAACCGCCTGATTTTTACAGAATACACACCGGATGAATTTGAGGCATTGCAATGTAATGTCCTTATGGACATGCATTGCAATCCTGAGACAAAGCGCGAGAAGGCATTCTCCGCTTTGATTTATTTGAAGGCTCCTTTGGTAAATACCATGTTCCTCTGGACGGAAAAGTTTGAATATGAAGTGAGAAGGCTTTCTGCAAGTCATAACAAAAAGTCATTAATAAAGCCGAGTGTTTCAGAAGAAACATCCTCTATCGCAGAAGGCAATGGTAAAAAAGCCGCGTTGCTTTCTGAAATTTATGCCTTAGTAAACCAACCACATAAAGATATAGATACTCTTTTACCTTTTGCAGAAAAACTTATAAAGGCAAATTATCATGATGAGGCTGAACAGTTATGCAATCTTTTGATTACCCAATATGGAAAGAGTTCTGATGTATCTAACTTGCTCGGCGTTATAAACTACCGATGTGGTAAGCTATTGGAGGCAAAAAAGCAGTTTGAAACAGCATATGCACTCGATAATAACGATAAATGTGCTGGGATAAACCTTGCTAAGATATTAGCAAAACTTGGAAGCACAAGCGAAGCAAATAAAGTTTGCGATACACTCACAGTACATTTCCCAAAGGACGAGGAAATATTTAAAGTAATCTCAGAAATTAAAGAGGACACCCGTATCGACAAACAAAACCATTTATTTCCTACTTTAAAAAGTAAAACATTATCAGCTAACTTTTTCAAAAAGCCAGAGACTGCGTCATTAAAGTTTTTACAGGTACATACCTTCTACCAAAATTATCTGGTAAATCTATACAATATACATCCTGGCCTTGCTCACACTTCATTTAAAGAGCAAATTAATTATTTAGTCTATGACGGTTTCAGCGCAATTCATATGGTTGCTCCTTATATGGGTGAATTTGGCTATGATTCTCAACTGATTATTGCCAATAATCAACATGCTCAGGAGCAGTGGTTGCGTGAAAATAATATGTCAATCGATAAGACCCATGATTGGACACGAGAAATAACACGAAACCAGATCAACACGTTAAAACCGGACATTTTGTACCTTACCGATCCCATAACGTTTGATAGCCGTTTTATAAATTCGTTATCATGGAAACCAAAGCTGGTTTTAGGATGGCGTGCTGCAAACATACCAGAAGGCACTGATTGGTCCGAATTTGACGTGATACTATCCAATCTTTCTGCTTTACGAAGTATGGCGCTTAAACTCGGCGCAAGGTCAACAGAACACTTTTTCCCCGGATTTCCAACATGGATAAACGAAATCATTAACGAGGTAACACCTCAATATGATGTTGTATTCTCCGGTCAATGGACATTAACACAGCATCCCCGTCGTAACAAATACCTGCAAACAGTTGCCAGGGCCGCTTCCCAGCCTGGAAAGGAATTTTCCTGTGCTTTTTATCTGAGTGGTCAAACAGATAGTATCCCTCCGGAGGTGGCGCAATACCATCGTGAAGGACAATTTGGTATTGCAATGCATCGTGCCCTTCACACCGGTAAAATAGCACTGGATGCAAGAGGTATTTTGCAAATACAAAATTCTGCACTTCGGACAACAACGGATCTGGCCAACAAAGAAACCGCCAATATGCGTATCTTTGAAGTTACCGGCAGCGGCACGTTCCTTTTGACAGAGTATCATGAAAACCTGAAACAATTTTTTGAACCCGGAATAGAAATAGAAACTTTTAAAGATGAAAAAGAACTCATTGATAAGATTTTATATTATCTTGCTCATCCAGAAAAACGTGAAGAAATTGCACGGAAAGGACAGGAACGTTGTTTAAAAGAATATTCTATCCAAAACAGGGCAAAGGAACTGGATAAAATTATACGCAAATATATTTCTTCAAATTCAGTCAGTAATCAGCATCATACAATGAAAGATACCGTAAATAGAAATGACATCACCGCCTGCATTCAAAACGCTGTAAAAGAAATAAAAACAGGACATTTTGAAACTGCGTTTGAATTTCTTAATCGAGCAAAATCATTAAAATTACCAACCCAGGGAATTGATTACCTTAGGGCAGCGTGCTTCATAAAACTGGGCCAACATCATTCTGCAAGAGAGTCATTACAGGAAGAACTTCGCTATTTTCCCAACAACTCAGAGGCAAATAATCTTCTGACGCAAATTGTTCATCAATACCCTCACACAACCACTATGCCGTGTATTGATAATGAATTCAGCACATTACTTCAGGTTATTCGCCCTTATACGATGTTAAGTGAGGAACGATTGTTCTCGCTCTTTTCTCTAACAAAGAGGGTGTGTGAACAAAATATACCCGGAAACTTCGTTGAATGTGGTGTAGCAGCAGGAGGCTCCGCAGCATTACTTGCGTATGTCATAAAAAAATACAGCAAACAACCTCGCTGGTTATATGCCTTCGATTGTTTCGATGGTATGCCATTTCCTACTGAGTACGATCAGCATAACGGACAAGCGGCTAATACAACTGGGTGGGGAGCAGGAACCTGTGCTGCTCCAGAAGATAGCGTCAAAAACATTTGTGCAAAATTGGGGGTTTCAGATATTTTAAAGACGGTCAAGGGTGATTTTCGCGACACATTACCCAAAATGCGTGATACTGCCGGTATGATTGCGTTCTTGCATATGGACGGCGATTGGTATGAATCAACAAAAGTAATTTTACACAATTTATACGATCGTGTTGTTAATTATGGCCTGATACAAATAGATGATTATGGATATTGGGAAGGTTGTAAAAAAGCTATTCATGAATATGAAACAATTCGGAATGTAAAGTTCGATCTCAGTAAAATAGATGGAACTGGTGTCTGGTTTCAAAAGCCTGACAAATTTCCTGTTAACACGGTAGTGGCGTCAAAGATTATTGATGAATTTCATAATGATGATCCTGCCCCGAAGGGATTAGTAAGCCAGATGTCTATTAATGAACGTTTTCAATTATATTATGCTATAAGAAATTATTTACCCCACAAATCATCTCCTTTGCGTTTTGTTGAGGTGGGTTCCTACGCAGGAGCTTCACTCTTTCTGATTTATATGGCACTAAAAAAAATTACACCGTTATTACAAGGATTTGCAATTGAGCCAGGCGGACAGGCTCAACTGAATGATGTTTTGAAAGTAATTGGTGGAGAAGTAGTTCATTTATCTACAGCATCTCAACAAGCGGCTCCATCTTTACAGCAATTATTTAAAAAAAATGGTAATTATGCCAAAATGATCTTTATTGACGGTGATCATACCTATGAGGGAGTAAAACAGGATATACTTTGTTATTTTCCACTCCTAGCCCCTGGCGGGATGATGATTTTTCACGATTATCTTCCTCCCCTTGATAATAACAATAGAGAAGCAATCCTTTTTCATCACGGGAGGAAAGAACCTGGTATACGTCAAGCATGCCAGGAGTTGATGGAAAATACCTATCATTGTGAGGTAATACATATTCCATTGCTTTATCCTACAGACCCAACGCAAACGCAAGCTCATTTGCCAATTATTCCTGGTGTTTTTTCAACGATAAGGGTTTACCGAAAACCTATAAGCACTGAAGTAGGATAACTTATAAAATTTTAAATAAGGACTCTAACGAGAATACGTACATGTCAAATATTTTACATATAATACAATGCCTTAGCCTTGGCGGCGCTGCGCGCTCAATGATTGCCACATCAAAATACTCATCGCGATTTGGAAATTTCAGACATAGTGTCGTCTCCTTGCTTCCGGCACAGCCTGATGCTATTGAACTGGCAAAAGAAGCCGGGATGTCTATGCTCAGTGCCCCTGACAAGCATACACTTTTTAATGAAATAGAAAAGGCAGACATCGTACACTTTAACTGGTGGAATAATCCGGAAATTTATGAACTGTTGCGTTCTGAATTACCTCCAATGCGTCTCATGATATGGTATCATGTCGCAGGTAATGGCCCCCCACAAATTATAACCCCCCAACTCGTTAACTTTGCAGATATGAATATTCCCTGTAATCCATTTACCTATAATGAATTACCCATTTTCAGGGATATACCTCATGAGAAAAAACAACACTGTGTAGAGATGGTTTATGACGCTGCCGATTTTGAACGTCTAAAAGGAATAAAATTACGTCCGCACAACCACTTTAATGTTGGTTATATCGGTACCGTAGATTTCGTTAAAATGCACAAAAATTACATCCGGATGAGCGCTTCAGTCGATGTTCCCGATGTGAAGTTCATCGTTTGTGGTGGTGGTATCCAGGATCAATTAAGAAATCAAGCTATGAATCTTGGTGTAGAAGAGCGATTTGATTTTCGAGGATATATAAATAGTATAAAATCGGTTATAGAAATATTAGACATTTACGGTTATCCCTTGTGTGAAGGTACTTATGCTGCCGCGGAGCTGACTTTGCAGGAAGTTATGTATGCAGGTATACCACCGGTAGTATTTCCCTATGGAGGAATAAAACAACTTGTTAAACACGAAGAAACAGGTTTGGTAATTCACAGCGAATCGGAATATAAGGAGGCAATAGAATATTTGTTTCATCATCCTGAAGAACGCACACGGTTAGGACGAAATGCCCTGGAATATGCAAAACAAATCTTTGGCGCTGAAAATGCTGCAAAAAAACTTAATTGCGTTTATGAAAAGATGATGCGGCTCCCTAAGAAGAAAAGGAAGTGGAATAGTAATGGAGATTTAATGTTACAGAATCAAGTTATTCATATAAATAACATAAACGAAAATCAAAAGTCCATTTCCGGAGCAGATAAGTTTATCGAAGCACTCGGCAATTATGCACAGGATTTTACCACAAGCATGCATTCACAAAATATTCATGAACTATTCAAAGCCGAAAAGAGCATTGCCTCATCACATCCTTTACTCAGTGGTGAAGGGGCAGGAGGAATTCTTAATTATAAAAATGTTTACCAGAATGACGGCTTTCTCAGACTATGGTCAGGCTTGATCTTACAGCAGAAAGGAAATCATGCGGAAGCAGTCACTGAACTTGCATCGGCAACAAAATTCGGATGTAATCATTGGCGTGTATTTTGGTATCTTGCCCAATCGGCAGAAAAGTTAGGTAATTACGCCTTGACAAAAGAGGCATTACAAATAGTCACTCAGGCCGCACCTGAATTCATTGATGAATATTTAAACTCACCCGACCTGCTTAATCTTTGTGCAAATTTAAAATCTCAAGAAGGTAAGAGAAGTGAGGCAAGAAAGATCCTTAATAATCTCTTAAATAAATGGCCAGCCAACACGAATGCACTGAATAATCTTGCAGAGATTGAAATATTTGAAAAGAACTGGGAAAAGGCAGCAGAACTATTACAAAGAGTATTAGAACACGACACTGCTAATGATACTGCACTAAAAAACATTCAGTTATTAGAAAAAAAGCTTATTTTATACAAATCCGTTATAGGGGCAGAAAAAATAATTGAACAAAAGCAGTATTCAGAAGCACGTGAGATATTAAAGAAGGTTCTTGAAATTGACAATAAACATGTTGACGCGTTAAATAACCTTGCCGTTATCGAAATTATCGAAAAGAATTTTATTCCAGCCAGAAACCTTTTGGAAAGGGTATTGAATATAGATAGTACAAATGAAATTGCACTTGAAAATATTGCATGCATAAATCGTAATCGGACATCATACTCCACTGCCATAGCAAATGAATCTTCTGTTAAAACTGACGTTAGTATCGTCGTTGCAACAAAAAATCGCGCTCAACTTCTTGATGAAATGCTTACAAGTCTAAAAACCTCCGCACAAGGTGTAATCTACGAAGTAATTGTTGTTGAGGGTGGATCTTCTGATAACACTTTGGAAATCCTTCGTAAGCATGGAATAAACCAGATTTATAACGAATTAGAATATTTTGGTGAAGGTAAACATTCATGGCCACAATTATACAATTTTGGTTTTTCCAAGGCTCTGGGCAAATGGGCAATGTATGCAAGCGATGATATTATTTTTAATGTAGGATGTATTTCTAAAGCTGTTGAATTATTGGATAAACAAAACCCGGATGTTGCAGGTGGGGTTTTCTTTTATAAAAATGTGATTGCTGAACCATGTTGGGATAGATTTGGTATCGATTTTACCTATGGACAAAAACTCCTGATGAATTATGGTCTGGTAAGACTTGATTGCTTTAGGGAGGTAAACGGTTTTGACGAAAACTATAAATTTTACTGCGCAGATGCTGATCTGTGTTTGAAATTCTATGAGAAATGCAACCAACTGATTCCATTGCCTGGGTGTTTTGTTGTTCATAACAACGTTATGGATAATCAGAAGAAATCTAATCTCAACAACAGTACACAAGACATTGAGTTATACATACAGAGATGGAAACATTTTGTTCCAACAAAAATGCCTGAACCGAGACGTTTACTTTGGAACGAAAGTGGTCCGGATAACTCGAATTTAAAAGAGAGAAACTTTTGCTTATCAATAATTTAAGAAACCATGTAAATAATATTTTATATTCTGACGCAGATAATTCTGAAATTCAACCCGAATGGGTTAATAATGTTACTGAGTTAGTCGAAGACATTAATAATTCAGACCCCAGAAGATTTCTTCAATGGAATGTCATCCGTAACACAATGTTCGTTCCAAAAACATCATCTTACATTGTTAATGAACTAAAGTTCTTAATAGAAGGTAATTGGCACATTTGGAAAAGCGCCACTGAGGAAGTCCAGATAGGACACCCTGATCCATGTATATTTTACCCTAAAAGTAGTAGTAATTTGATCCATCACGCATATCATTTAGCCCAACTTGGAAATCAATTGAAATTGAATATTACTGATATAGATTATGTGCTTGAATTTGGAGGGGGATATGGGAGCATGTGTAGATTATTTCATAATCTGGGTTTTAAAGGCAAATATATCATTTTTGATCTTCCTGTTTTTTCGGCGCTTCAAGAATTTTATTTAAAGAGTATTGGAATAAACGCAAAGTATGGAGCAAATGAATATACAAATGGAGTTAGTTGTATTTTTAAAACTGAAGTGCTCAGAGAGATTTTAAATAATAAAGAATCAAAAAAGAAATCAATCTTTATCGCTACCTGGTCAATAAGTGAAACACCAATATATGCAATCTTAAGTATGCTTGATAATTTTGATTTATTTTTAATCGCATATCAAAAGCAGTTTGGAGAAATAGATAATAGTAACTTTTTTTCAGCATGGAAAGATTCTCTAAAAAATTACAAGTGGTATAGTTACGAAATAAGGCATTTACCAAATAATTATTACCTTTTCGGGAAATATATCCCATAGGTAAATTAGGTTTATCTCTATCAAGGGCAAAAGCAGCATGAATACCACAGAAACCATTAAACATGATATAAAAAAACTCATAGAGTCGCCTTGATGTCATCCTCACAACATTCGTATACTCAAAAACAGTCAGTTATGCGTCATCTGTTTGGTTCGCATGAAGCAGATTGGGCAATTCACAAGGATGGATGGTATAGAGAAAAGTACGAGCATGTCTTAAGTAAATTAGGATTTGATGAAATTCATTTTGAATTTTCTCACTGGCAGATGACCTATAATATAATCGTTAAAGCAAAGAAACATAAAATGGTTGCTTTGGCAAAATTACGGCAAATATCGAAAGACATATTGCGTGAATGCGTGGTTGATGAATCACCCACTGAAGAGGTACTGTGGGCGCTATGGTGTCAGAACTTCGATAGATCCCTCTCCTGCAACTACACCGTATCCCCAACTGTTTCAATTTTTATGCCTGTCTATAATAGCGAAAAGTATTTAGCTGAAACCCTTGAATCTCTTCTTTTGCAAACTTATTGTGGCTTTGAGATAATTATTGCCGACGATGGTTCTACTGATAAATCTCTTCAAATTGCCAGGGACTATGAAAACAGAGATAAAAGAATTAAAGTATTTTCCTTGCCACACAATGGCGAAGTTAAAACCAGGAACGAGGCAATTAAACACACAAATCCTAACTCAAAATACTTGCTAAATCACGATAGCGACGATATATCTTTACCAAACAAGCTAGAGAAATTGGTTGGATATCTGGAGGAGCATCCTGAAATTGCTATCGTTGGATGTATTGCTGAGTATTTTGACGACGAACACAATTACAGAGGGAAACCCCCGATCGAATGGCAGCCGGAACGCATTCGTGAAACCTTTGGTGAAGTAAATTCTATGATTAACAGTGCATCCTTAATCAGAAGGGAAGTATTTGACAAAATTGGATATTATCGCGAAGAATATCGCAGTGTTGATGATTACGACTTCTTTGCGCGTGCATTAATAGCGGGTTTTGAACTGGCAAATATTCCTGAGGTATTGCACAGGATCCGGCTACACCCGGCAAGCGTTGGAAGTACGCGGGCAAAAACACAACAAATACTTGCTGAAAAAATCCGCGAGAACTATAAACAACAGAACTTTAAAGAACACGATACAGGACAACTCGATAAACCAGGTTGTGATAATTTGAATGGTAAAACAAAATTTCAACAGTTAAATAAGTCTCTTTCCGTTCTTCATACCGTTGAATTCTATTCCCCCCATACAGGAGGAGCTGAAATCGTTGTTCAACAAATATCGGAGAGACTTGCAAAACGCGGACACCTCGTCACAGTAGCCACAACAAAACTCGATAATCGCATGTTTCACGAACTTAATGGTGTTCAGATTGAAGAATTTTCCGTTAAAGGTTCACTTGGAAATGGAATTCATGGCCATGATATTGAGCATTACAAGGATTTCGTGCGTCATCACCCAGCGGATGTGATGATGAACTATGCTGCTCAGCAATGGGCAACTGATTTAGCATTTGAGGCTTTGCCAATGCGAGAAAATAAGGTCAATGTCATTGCACCGTGTGGCTACTCCGCACTCTCAAACAGCCGTACAATCTGTTGGCCACAATTTGCAGATTACTTCAATCGCATAATTCCAACGATTGTTCCACAGTACGACACGGCAATTTATCACTCTGCATTGTATCAAGACTATGAATATGCCAAAAATCATGGATTTACAAACAGCATGGTAATTCCCAATGGTGTTGATGAAGAAGAATTTTTACGGCTACCTCAGACAAACTTTAGGGAAAAATACAATATCAGAACACCTTTTTGGGGATTATGTGTAGCAAATTTTTATGAAGGGAAGGGGCAGGAAAGAGTTATTGAGTGTGTAAAACAAATGAATAGGCCTGATTTTACCATGGTTTTTATTGGAAAAGAAGGCGCTCAATTATCAAATTTGAAAGCGCAGGCCGCTGGTATGAACGTACAGTTTTTCATGGATATTCCGCGTGAAGACACCCTTGCTGCTTATTATGAGGCGGATATATTTTTGTTTGGTTCTCATATTGAAGCATCACCACTTGTGATTATTGAAGCCAAGGCCTCTAAAACACCTTTTGTTTCGACAGATTGTGGGAATGTCCGTGAGTGGAAAGGCGGGATCGTCTGCGCGCCTGAAGATATGGCAATTCATGCAAACAATATTTTGGATAATGAAAGTCTTCGAATACAACTTGTAAATGAAGGCTATCGTGAATGGAAAGAGAAACTTACCTGGGAGTCTATTGTAGACAAGTATGAAGAATTGTATTTAAGACTTTTACGAGAGAAGCGAATATTTTCTTCCAAGATTACATACACACAGGACACAAAGAGCTTTTCAAAGAGTAATCAATTTCAGGATAACAACAATGAATCAATTATCGCAGATTTATCATCTGATCTCTTTAACAAGGCAGAAGTATTTTTCCAAAATGGAGCATATAACGAGGCTATTAATAACTATAAAAAAGCCATTGAGAGCAACCCATCATTTTATGATGCATACGATGGCCTTGCCATTGCATATGCAAAAGTAAATCAAACAGATAATGCTATACTTTATCTTGAAAAGGCAATTCGTTTGCGCAGCGGAGATGCTTCTGTCTATAACAACCTTGGTGTCTTGTATTTCAAAAAAGGTATGTACTTAGATGCAAAGACATATTTTGAAATAGCATTATTAATAAACGTTAACTATAGAGAGGCACAACAAAATCTTGAAAAAGTTAATGACATTCTGAATGAAACATCACCTACAGAAAAAACTAATCAAATAATTGGCCTCATATTCAGCAAAGACAGGGCAATGCAATTAGATGGCACGTTAAGGTCATTTTATATGCATTGTAAGGATACTCAATTAACCGATTTGACGGTAATCTATAAAACATCAAATGCGTTGCATGACAAACTCTATGATGCCTTAAAAAAAGAGTATAGCAATGTGACATTTATTAAAGAGAAAGACTTTAAAGAACAGGTATTGCCGCTTATAAGAAAATACACGTATGTTTTATTTTTAGTAGACGATAATATATTCGTGAGAGATTTTTATATTACTAACATTACAAGAAGTATTGATATGAATAAAAACGCTATTGGATTCTCTTTGCGACTTGGTGAAAATACCGTTTATTGCTACGCCCTCAATGCCGCGCAAAAACTTCCGATGTTTTCAAGTGTTGAAAAGGACATTTTAAAATACAATTGGGTATGCGCTGACCTTGATTTTGGTTACCCGCTGGAAGTATCAAGCTCTGTGTATCGGGTAAAGGAAATTTATCCCCTTCTTGCACAAATACAATTTTCAAATCCAAACACTTTAGAAGGCCAAATGGCGGCTAACAAGCAAATATATGTAAATACCAGACCTATTCTTCTTTGCGGTAAATTCTCTTTTACGTTCTGTGCACCGTTAAATATTGTGCAAAATGTTTGCGATAATAGAGTTGGAAGTGAAACTTGTTATTCAAGCGAGACACTTGCGAATAAATTTGAGGAAGGATATAGAATAGATGTAGAAAAATACATAAATTTCACCCCCCATGCCTGCCACCAGGAAGTATCACTTGAATTGAGAAAGTCAAATCTATGAAGCCTGAAGTATCGATTATTATTCCGTGTTACAACCAAGCACATTACCTGCCTGAAGCTGTTGGGTCTGTTGTAAATCAAACCTTTACTCACTGGGAATGTATTATTGTAAATGACGGAAGCCGCGACAATACACCCCAGATTGCGAATTCTTTGATTATGCAGTATTCAGAAAAACAGATTCGGCTTATAAACCAGGAAAACAAAGGTTTGGCGGAGGCAAGAAATGCTGGAATTAAGGCATCAAAAGGAAAGTACATTTTACCGCTCGATGCAGACGATTTAATTCATCCTGAAATGCTGCAAAAGACGGTCTCTTTCTTGATAACACACCCGGAAATTGCTATTGCCTATACGGATGTAAAACATTTTGGCGCTGCGAATCGAATTATTTGCGCAGGAGAGTATGATTTTAAACGATTGTGTCTTCAAAACCATCTTAACTACTGCTCACTGTATCGGCGTGAAGCGTGGGAGTCTGCAGGTGGATATAACCCCAACATGGTCTGGGGATATGAAGATTGGGACTTTTGGATCTCTTGTGGAGAGAAGGGATATTATGGAAAGAGGCTTTCCGAGCCGCTATTTATGTACCGTGTAAAAGAGACGAGTATGTATACAAAAGCACTTGAGCATCATAGCGAATTAATGGCTCTAATTATCCTTAACCATCCAAACCTCTACGACCCTCAGCTTATTACTGAAGCAAAAAAGATATTAAACCAATGCCAGAGAAATGCAACCCAACCACATCCTCTGGTCACTGTTATTGTACCCACATACAACAGATCGGACACCTTGAAAAGAACACTGGAAAGCATTGCGGCACAGACTTACAAACGTATCGAAGCAATTGTGGTTAACGATGCAGGCGAAGATGTATCGGGTGTTATAGACACTTTCCATGATCGACTGTCCATCAAATACCTGGTTCACGATAAAAACAAGGGCCTCGCAGCAGTAAGAAATACCGCCATCAAGCATGCAGCAGGTCAATACATTGCCTACCTCGATGACGATGATATCTTCCACCCACATCATATAGAAACGGCAGTAAAAGTATTAACAACTACGAATTATAAAGCGGTTTATACGGATGCCTACAGGGCATATCAGACGAAAAAGGGAGATACCTATCAGGTAATTAAAAAGGACATTCCGTATTCCATAGATTATGTGAAAGGTATTTTTTACAAAACCAACATTACGCCGGTACTCTGCGTAGTCCACGATAGAACCTGCTTCAATGAAGCGGGAATATTTGATGAAACCTTGACTGTTCTTGAGGATTGGGACCTGTGGATCCGAATGTCGGAGAAATATGATTTTTATCACATAAGAGAGGTAACGTGCGAATTTAGCTGGAGAGCTGACGGAACATCCACAACAAGCAGTAAACAAGACGAATTTACAAAGATTCGAGAATTGATTTATAAAAAATACAGGAATAATTTTCAAAGACTGCTCCTGGCGCAAAATACTACAGACAAGTTAATTTCTCACCCCCCTCTTCAAAAACCAGTTTCTATAATCATTCTCACCTGGAATGCCTTGGACTATACCCAAAAGTGCGTTCATTCAATCCAGAATCATACAAACCATCCGCACGAAATTGTCTTTGTGGATAACGCATCAACGGATGGCACCGTTGAATATCTCCGCAAGTTAATTAAAGAACATCCAAATTATAAACTTATCGAAAACCACGAAAATAAAGGCTTTGCAGTGGGCAACAATCAGGGGGTGGCTATAGCTACTGGTGAATATGTGATGCTGCTCAATAATGACGTGCTCGTGTCGGACGGTTGGCTGGAGAGTCTTGTAGAAAGCTTAGAAATGGATAAAAACATTGGCATGGTAGGACCTATCACAAATTCCATCAGCGGGAGACAGCAGGTGAACAAAATTCCCTATACTGACGAACAGGGGTTCTATAAATTTGCGCAGGAAATAAGAAAGACATACAAAGGAAGGTTGACCCCCAGATACCGGGTCGCCGGTTTTGCAGTCCTCATGAGAAAGGCGCTTTACGAGGATGCAGGCGGTCTGGATGAATCCTTTGGAACAGGTAATTATGAAGATGATGACTTATGTTTAAAGGTTTCTAGAAAAGGATATGCAATTATGGTAGATGAAAGCGTATTCATTCACCACTATAGAAGCCAAACTTTTATTGAGAATAAAATTAATTATCGTGACATTTTATCCGTTAATGGGTCCAAATTTAAGGAAAAATGGCCCGACGTTGACTATGAACAATTGCTTGAGCTGCGTGAAAGCCTGGTTGATATAAATGCCGTTCTCTGTGCAAAAGGCAAACGAGCGCTGGAAGGGGAACACCTTAGCGAGGCAATTGAAACATATTCGAAGGTATTAAAAACCAATCCTATTGACGAAACTGCCTTGTGCGGACTGGCTCTTGTCTATCAAACAGACGGGAAAATGGATAAGACCATTGATGCGTACAAGAAGGCTTTGCAGGTTAATCCATCCTTCTTTGATGCCCACTATAACCTTGCCATTGTATACTCAAGTATCAACCAAATAGACGATGCCATCGCCCATCTTAATAAAGCAATTAATTTGAATAACAGCGATGCCTCCATACACAACAATCTTGGGGTATTATATTTCAAAAAGAATATGTGCAATGATGCAAAAACTTGCTTTGAAAGTGCATTACGAATAGATGCTGGTTACAAAGAGGCGCAACAAAATCTCGAAAAAGTATCCAGGGTGTTAGAAAAGATATAATCCTATGCCAAGCGAGGAGTGATTACTTATGGCTCAACGCCACACATGACAATCTTCTTTGGCATCCACTATACTCAATTGCTTTTTTATTTTCTATGAGTATCATTGTTGAAAATATCACGTAATCAAGGTAAGATGTATTTCAAATTTGTGAAAGTTGGAACATAAAGGTTTTCCAAAAAAAACAATGTTTTAGAAATTATAGGAACGGTTAAATTCGTTGCTCTGTACATAAACTGAATTGATATGAAAAAAGCTTTAATTACCGGCATTACAGGACAAGACGGATCTTATCTTGCAGAATTCCTGCTGACAAAAGGCTACGAAGTTCACGGTCTTATACGTCGCTCCAGTTCCTTCAACACCGAAAGGATTGACCATCTATACTTAGACCCTCATAATCCTGATGTTCGACTTTTTCTTCACCATGGTGACCTCTCAGATTCAGGCCAAATTACTAATCTCATTTATAATATTCAGCCTGATGAAATCTATCATTTAGCAGCTCAAAGCCACGTGCGGGTTAGTTTTGACATGCCAGAATTTACAGGAGATATTACCGGTTTGGGGACTACGAGAATACTGGAAGCTATTAGAAGAAGCGGTATTAAGACCAAATTTTATCAAGCCAGCAGCAGTGAAATGTTTGGAGATTCCCCTGCGCCTCAAAACGAAGAAACACCTTTCAGACCCAGAAGCCCTTACGCAGCAGCAAAAGTATACGCTTACTGGATGACCGTTAACTACAGAGACGGCTATGACATATTTGCCTGCAATGGAATTCTTTTCAATCACGAATCGCCGAGAAGAGGCGA